>NZ_CAHJWW010000250.1 GCF_903643035.1 Sphingomonas bacterium
CATCAGATCGCAAAAGCTAGCCAATCTCGCTGGTGACGGAGATCGCAAGCTAAGATGAAAGCGGGTCCCCGCAACCAATAATGTCACAATCGCCCGATTTCGAAAGAGGTCGGGTGTTGTCGTATCTGTACCACTAAGCAATGCATGCAGATTGCCATGCAGTTGCATCAGGCGATGCGTGCCTCTCTCGCTATCTCTGTTTTGAACCATCATGCCGCCTAAGAGACTTCGTGGCAGGCCTTATACTTGGGTGTCTTTCCGAGCGGCCAAATGGTAGTTTAGCTGTATCACTGCCTCTAGTCGTAGAACCTCGTGATTAGCCGGTGGGGCAGGGGTGAGAACAAGGGGTAATATAGTCAACGCGGCTGTCGCCTCATCTTCTTCCGCCTCCAGCACGGCGAGGTGCACCAGTAACGAACGCGGCGCCTGAGCTTCTCTCTCGATCTGATCGATAAGGGGCGGAGACCGCGATTTTATGATGACGCCTGGCGACTGGCGACAGGGGCCGGGGCGGGATGTCGAGGTCGGCGCACATCTGCCCCCGGCCAGCGACCGGGTGCCGGCATTCATGGGCTGTTTCCATCTTCGGTTCGCGTTCGAGCCGACGGTTGGGCGGATGATGCAGGGTGGGGGCGGGCAGGGCGAAGCGCATACTAGCGATGGCAACCGCGCATCATCGATTCAACTGGATCCACCCCTTCTCGACGGCAATGGCCGTGTCAGCCGCCTGATGAGCCATGCCATGGCACACAGGGCGGGCGTGGGTGCCCATGGGCTCTGGTCCGTCTCCCGAGAGCAACAGGCTGCTCCGGGAGGCGTTGACTCGCGGTGAGTTCGATCGGGGCGAAGCGGTGCGCATAATCCAGCTGCCCGAGCGTTCCGCGCGACGCGTGCTGAGGCAGCCAACCGACGAAGGGCTGCTCGCCTCCATCACGCCCAGGGGGCCAGTGTCGCTGCGCTTCCCGAGCGACACGCTGGAGACGCTGTTTCCGCGCCTCTGCGGTTGAGGTGAGCTCAATCGGCCAGCTGCTGCCAGCTCAGGTCGAAGCGGGCGAGATACTTTCGGAGTCGGTCGGCATCGTTTGAGGAGGTCTTCTGCGCGCGGGAGGCGGCGAACAGCAGGCGGCCTGCCTCGGAGAGCGAGCGGCTGGATCGGCATGTCGCGACCACATGGGCGAGCTGGACGCGGTCGAACGGGTCCAAGGTGGCGAGGGCCGCTTCGGAGAGCAGGACTGCGAGTTGGTCCGTTCTGACCTGGTTGCCGGACCAGAGCCGCTTCAGCCGGGCGATCTCGGACTCCACGCAGGCGAGGTCGATGCGGCCCTTGGGGCTGAAGGTCGCCATGCGGGTGACGCTCGCGGCCAGGTCGCGGAAATTGCCGGGCCAGCGCGCCTCCGGGCGGCAAGCAAAGGTGAGGTAGCGTTCGCGCGCCTCCTTGTTGAACGTCACGCGGTCGCCTTCGCGCTCGGCGTGGCGGTCAAGTTCGTAGTCGAGGTTGGGAGCGATGTCCTCGCGCCGGTCGACGAGACCGGGAAGCGCGAAGGTCCACAGGTTCAGGCGGGCGTAGAGGTCGTCGCGGAAGCTGCCCTGCGCGACGCAGGCGGCGAGATCGCGGTTGGTGCCGGCGATCAGCTGGAAGGCGCTATCCACCTCCTTGTCCGAGCCGACGGGGAGGAAGCGCTTGTCCTCGACCGCGCGCAGGATCATCGCCTGCTCGTCGAGGCCAAGTTCGCCGATCTCGTCAAGGAACAGCACGCCGGTGTCGGCCGAGCGCAGCAGGCCGGGCCGGTCGGCGACTGCGCCTGTGAACGCGCCCTTGCGGTGCCCGAACAGCGCCGACATCGCGCCGTCACCCTTCAGCGTCGCGCAGTTCACCTCGACCAGCGGCCCCTTCACCTGGCGGCGTCCCCGCTTCAGATCGGTGATACGGCGCGCGAGCTGGCTCTTGCCGGCGCCGGTCGGCCCCATGAGCAGGAGCGGCGCCTTGGAGCGGATCGCCACCTGCTCAATCTCATCTATCATGCGGTTGAAGGCGGCGTTGCGGGTGTCGATGCCGGACTTCAGGAAACTGGTGCTCTCGGCAGTCGCGGCGGCGAAGCGGGTGGCGATGCTGTCATAGCGCGACAGGTCGAGGTCGATCGCGGTCCACGTGCCGGCCGCCTCGGTCGTGCCGCGCCGCGGCTGGGTCTGGAGCAGACGGCCGGGGAGGTAATGCGCCTCGGTCAGCAGGAACAGGCATATCTGGGCGACATGGGTGCCGGTGGTGATGTGGACGAGATAGTCCTCCGCCTCCGGGTCGAACGGATAGGCGCGGGCGAAATCGAGGAGCTTGCCATAGACTTCCTCGAAATCCCACGGGTCACCGCGGCGACGACGCCGGCGCAGGAGAACGCCGTCGACATCTTCGCGCCCGTTTACGGCCAGCGCCCCGCCGTCGCGCCGTTCATCAACAATCGCGAGCGGCAGAACTCCTACGGCGTGTACCTGCAGGATCAGGTCGACGTGACCGGTCGGCTGAAGGTCCGGTTCGGCGGCCGGTACGACCGGTTCAACCAGGATATCCGCGACTATCTGGGCCACACCGACGTGGGACAGAGCCCGACCGCGTTCAGCCCGCAGGTCGGCGTCAGCTACGACGTCGCGCGGCCGCTGACGGTATGGACGCGGTTCTCGCGAAGGGAACGCACCGCCGCATGGTGACGCGGAACGTGCTGACGCCGGACTTCGTCCTCGACGCCGTTCGCGAGGAACAGCGCCGGGAACGCCCGTGATGCGCCGCGTTCCGGTGCCGGCGGTCGCCGCGGCGGCCCTTGCCCATTCCGGTCGGCGACGGGCTGCCGGCCGTAGTCCCCCAGGCCGAATATTGCGTCGATACCGGGCCGGGCCGGGTGTGCTGTGGCGAACGGCGATGGCCGGCCCGCTCGTGCCCGCCGCCCGGCCAGGCCGGCAGGTCAGCCCGGCAGCTCAGCCCGTTGCGCCGGCGGCTCGTAGCAGCGCCGCCGCCGCGCGCTTGGCGGCGGTCCTTGGATGCGCGACGCCCTCCAGATACCGTTGGGTGGCCATGCCGTCGAGCAGGATGACGATCTGGTCGGCGAGTTCGGCGCGGCCGGCCAGATCGTCGCGGTCGGCGCGGCCGGGGCGGCCGGCGCGGTCGTCGAGGAGGCCGAGCACATGATCGCGCAGCGCGCGCTTGTAGGACCGGACGATCGCGTGGATCGGGCCTGCGGGTTCGGCGGGCTGGAGGCTGGCGTGGATGAACGGGCAGCCGCGCGGGTCGGCCTTGCCGGCCGTGCCGCTCAGCTTGTCGAACAGCGCGAGGACGCGGGCTTCCTCGGACAGGCCTGTTGTCGCCATGGCGCGGACCTCGCGCAGCGTCGCCTGCGTCATCTCCCCATAGACCGCGAGCGTCAGCGCCTCCTTGGAGGCGAAGTTGTTGTAGAGCGTCATCTTGGCGACCCCGGCGGCGGCGGTGACGTCGTTGATGCCGACGTTGGACGCGCCGCGCCGGGTGAACAGGTCGCGCGCCGTCGCCAGCAGGCGGTCGCGCCCGCTTGCCCGCCTGTCGCCGTTTCCGTGCTGCATCGATCGCCTCGCCTTGACATGCCGCACCCGGCACATAGATAGACCGGTATAGTTAGACCTTTCCACACAAGCGCGCAACGGGAGGCGGACACCGCCATCCTCCCGTCCGGCGCCACGATCCACCCGGCACAAGGACACGCATCATGAAGATCGCCATCATCGGAGCGACCGGCTTCGTCGGCAGCGGCATCCTGTCGGAGGCGCTGGACCAGGGCCATGACGTGACCGCCATCGTCACCAGCCCCGACAAGCTGCCCCGTCACCCCCGGCTAACGGCCGTGAAGGGCGATGTGGGCGAGCAGGACGAGCTTGCGTCCGCGATCGCCGGCCACGACGCGGTGGTCAGCGCCTACAACCCGGGCCGCGACCGGGACGGCGAGGGCGTCCGATCGATCATCGCGGCGGTCAGGCAGGCCGGCGGGCGGCTGGTGGCGGTCGGCGGCTCCGGCACGCTGGAGGTC
>NZ_CAHJWW010000251.1 GCF_903643035.1 Sphingomonas bacterium
TGGCCTCGGTCGTTCTGGCTCTCATCCTGTTCAGTGCCATGCGCCAGACGCACCGGCTCATCAGCCCAGCGACGCCGACAGCGATCGCGGCGCTTCGGCAGATCATCGCGCCAGATCTCTGGCGAGTGGTAGCAGCGAGCGCGGCGAACCACGGCCGGTTTGCCCGTTCGACGCCCATCACGCCCGCGCTGATTTACGTGTGGCTCGACCAGGCGATCGACGCCGCGCGCGGTCAGACAGCGGCGGAGATCGTCGTCGCGGAGCAGGCGCGAGCATTTGGCTGACAGCGGGGCAGGGGGACTCGGCAATCAGAGTATGATGTGCGCGACACCGGTGCTCGAGCCGGCCGACCTCCGCGAGCAGCTGGCCCACATCGACCGGATGCGGGCCGAGCTGCAGAAGCTCAATGCCGACACGCTGAAGATCCTTCAGGACACCACCCTCGCCAGGCCGCAGCTGCTGTTCCACGGAGCCGTCACGATGGCCGCCATGATCGGGACCGTCGCGGCGATCGTGCAGCTGTTTCACTGAGCGAGGGTCGCCGCCGGCGGACCCTGCAGGAACCTCGTCACGACTGCGGGGTCTCGAACCCGATGCACAAAGCGGCGTTGCGATATGGAGCAATGGGCACACACCACGCTATGGATAGCAGGCGAGACAATAGGCCAATATCTAATCAAAACAAGCGTGTAGCGCCGTAGCGCGGTTGCTACGGCACGCATCGAAGCTGGTTTGAGACGTGCTACACCGCTGCTACGGCGCTACAGCCTGCCTAGGCGTGCGGAGAGACGCGTTCAGCCTGAAGAAAGCACGCCAGCTCGCCGCGGGACCTTGGAAGACAGAGCAACATCATCCGGCGTGTCCGCGGGCGCCCACACCGTCGACCACGCGCCGATTATCGGTGCGGCGGCGGTTTTATCCGGAGTCGCTTATCGAGCAGATAAGCGAAAAGGGTGCAGCCCGATATCCCGGCACTGACATAGGTCGTAATGCTCAGCCAGTGCGATCTCAGCCAGATATCGGCCATCAGGCCGCCGCCGGCGAGGGTAAGGGTCAAGACCATCAGAGGAATGACGACCCTGCGATTGCGATAGCGTACGCCGCCGCGCGCTGCGCTCCGCTCGAGTTTCGCGTTCCAGTCCTTGTTGGCGCGCTTCACGCAATCTTTCCCTTGCTGATCGCGCGCAGGGTCTGGCGCAACTGCTTCCGGTTCGCCTCTTCATCGGCCGGATCGTCGTCGAACAGTCCGCGGATCAGCTCGGCGCGGACCTGAGGTTCGAAGTCCACCCCGACCTGGTCACAGGCGAGCTCGACATCCCTGGTGATGCGGTCGAAGCGGGACCAGTCCGTCTGTCCGAACCGGGTCCGGGGCGAGAGATCTTCACCCAGCACGACCCATTCGGGATCGACGTCGTAAATCTGGCGGAGCTTGGCCAGCACCCCGATCGGCGGCTCGGCAGCGTTCTGTTCCCAGTTGACCAGTGCCCGCCGTGAATAGCCCAGCGCGTCGGCGAAGCGATCGAGCGACAGTCCGGCGCGCTGCCGCACAGCCCGGATGCGCTCGCCTATGGAATGCCTCGATGACAACTAGACACTCCGTCCGTGCAGGATTATGCACTATACGTGTTGCTTATCGGTTCTAATCGACCACGGGCAGCGACGCAATCGGCCAATATGGACCGGCTGGAGGGAGTAAATTTCGTGGCGCAGGTAACGGCGCGGATTTCGGACGAACATGACGCAGCGCTGACCCGCTGGGCCGCCGACGTCGGTCAGCAGCGATCAGAACTGGTCCGCGAAATACTTACCGACGCGACCGACGCACGCCGCGAAGGCAGGGCGACCTTCAGCCGGCCGGAACTTCCATCGCCCGCCGACCTGCAGCACCTGATTGCCGAGGTGCGCACCATGGTGACGGAGCTCGACCGAGTCCTTCGTCATCATGGCAAACGTGACGCCGAGCTGGCGAAGAGCGCGAAAACGGATTCCATCGGCATCAGCGAGGCACGGACCGAGATCGTCGCCCAGCTCACCAGCGAGTTTCACCGTACCTTCGACACTACCCGGATCGGTCTCGACAAGATCGCGGCATCGCTGATCGCGGCGCTGACGGCGTCTCCAGCGCTTGCTGAGATCATGTCCGCCTTGCAGCGGATCGAGCGGGAGCCTCGGTTCGACACGATCGACCAGCGACAGCTGGAACATGGCAAGAAGCTTGAGGCGCATACCGCCGCCATCGCCAGTTGGGTCAAACGGCCGTGGACGCAGGTTTTCTACAGCCTGTGCAACGAACACTGGTCGGGCTGGACGCTGGCCGGGATCTTCGCGACCATGTGGGGCGGCAGCGTTGCCATCTACTTCGTGCTCGCCCTCATTCTTCCGCACTCATGGCTGGCGGTTCGGTCAGCGAATGCACTGCTCGGTGGCGGCGACCAGGCGGTGTGTGCCCTGATCAATTATCGCATGTCGATCGACACGTGCAGAACCGAACTCGCCGGCAAGCAGATGCAGGTCACGTTCGGGCCGAGGTCTCCGGCGCCGGCGCATCGGCGGTGATCTCGGTCAGCGCCATCGGTTCGGCCGGCGACGCGGCCGGCTATCACGCCCGCGACAACTATTACACCGCCGACGAGGCCGAGAGTGCGAGCGCATGGGCCGGCACCGGCGCGACCGAGCTGGGCCTCGAAGGCGCGGTCGACGCCGACCGGTTCGCCAAAATCCTCGCCGGCGACCTGCCCGACGGCAGCCAACTGGATGCGAAGCGCGGCGAGCATCGCCCCGGATGGGATCTGACGATGTCGGCGCCGAAGTCCCTGTCGATCCTCGCGCTGGTCGGCGGCGATGCGCGACTGGTGACGGCGGTGCGCGAGGCGGCGGCGGCGACGCTGGGCTGGGCCGAGCGCAACCTCGCCGAAGCGCGGGTGTGGAACGGGCAGAGCCAGGAGCCGGAGCGAACGGGCAGGTTTGTCGCCGCGACCTTCCTCCACGACGTCAACCGCAACGGCGAGCCGCAGCTCCACGTCCACAGCGTCATCGCCAACGCGACGCAGACGGCCGACGGCAAGTGGCGGGCGCTGCGCTCCGACGCGCTGTACGACCGCCAGCACGTCATGGGCGCGGTGTTCGCCTCGACCCTGCGCGCCCGGGTCGAGGCGCTTGGCTACGCGACCGTTCCCGCGCAAAATCCGCGCGACGGCGCATTCGACATCGCCGGCGTGCCGCGCGCGGTGATCGAGGCGTTCTCGACCCGCTCCGCCGAAATCGGCGCGCATCTCGAGGCGCGCGGCAGGGAGGGGACGGCGCGCGAGCGCGAGCTGGCGGCGCTCGCCACGCGCAGCGCCAAGACACCTGAGCTTGCGCCGGAAGTGCGCGACAGCCGGTGGCAGGCGGTGGCTGCGAGCCAGGGGTTCGACGCGGGCAGACTGGTCGCGGCCGCGCGTGCCCGGTCGGATCGGGCGCAGACCGTGTGGACGCAGGTCGTGCGCGGTGTGCGCGGGGCAGGGGAGCGAGGGCTGGCGATCGCCGGCCGCATGGGGCTGACGCCGCGCGACGGCGACCCGCTGGTGCCCGAACGCCTCGGCCGCCTCGACCCCCGTGTCTTCGCCGCGGCGCAGGCGGTCGCGTCGGCGGTCCGCGACCTTGGCGAGCACGAAGCGGCGTTCGACCAGCTCGACCTGATCCGCGCCGCGCTCGAGCGCGGCGGTCCGGTGACCGTGGCCGACGTCGAGGCGCGGCTCGCGCTGCTCGAGGCCAAAGGCCTGCTGCTCGGCGACGGCGACCGCATGCTGACCACCGACAGTGCGGTCCGGCTCGAGCAGGGATATCTTGCTGCGATCGAGGCGGGGCGGGGGCGGTCGGCACCGATCGTGCCGGCAACCGAAGCTGCCGCGCGTGCTCAGGATGCGGCGCGTGAGCTCGGACTGCGGCGCCTCAACCCCGGCCAGCAGGCAGCCGCGGTGCTGATGCTGTCGTCACATGACCGGGTGATCAACGTCCAGGGCGGTCCCGGTCGCGGCAAGTCGAC
>NZ_CAHJWW010000252.1 GCF_903643035.1 Sphingomonas bacterium
CCGCCGCGCCCTTGGGCAGCCCGGCCCGCGCCGCCTTGCGATCCCGCGCGTCGGCGAGGATCGCCGCGACCCCGTCCGCGCCCGCGTCGGAAAGGGACAAGAAATGGCGGATCACGACGCGATGCTCCGCCGCCCTGCGCGGCGGGTGCGGCGAACGCCGACGCCGATCGCGGCGACACCGGCCAACCCGGAGCCCGTGATGATTGCCCAACCCCGCGCATCGAGGCCGGTCGTGAACAGGATGTGCGCGGCGATGACGAGCATCAGGGGCATCAGCAGCACGATGCCCAAGGCCGTCAGCGATGCGGCGGCTGCGCCCCTAGTCATCCGCCGCGTCCACGTAGACCCGCGCCGCCGCGCTTAGCGTCTCGACGAACTCGGCGATGTGGTACTCCTCCACCACCAGCGGCGGCAGGATGCGCACGACGTTCTCGCCCGCCGACACGGTCAGCACGCGGTGCTCGTCGCGCAGGTGGGCGACGAAGCGGCGCGCGTCCGTCTTCATCTTGAGGCCGACCATCAGCCCCGCGCCGCGCACGTGGTCGAACAGGTGGTCGTGGTTGGGGATCATCTGCTCCAGCGCCCCGCGCAGCCGCTCGCCCATCGCGGCGACGTGCGGCAGGAAGCCGGGCTCCGCCATCACGTCGAGCACCGCCTGCGCCGCCGCCATCGCCAGCGGGTTGCCGCCATAGGTGGAGCCGTGCGTGCCCGCGACCATGCCCTTGGCGGCGTGGCTCGTCGCCAGGCACGCGCCGAGCGGGAAGCCGCCGCCGATCCCCTTGGCCACCGCCATGATGTCCGGCGTCACGCCCAGCTGCTCGTGATAGAACATCGTGCCCGTCCGGCCATAGCCGCACTGCACCTCGTCCAGCACCAGCAGCAGGCCGCGCTCGTCGCACGCCGCGCGCAGGCCGTGCAGGAACGCGCGCGTCCCCACCGACACGCCGCCCTCGCCCTGGATCGGCTCGACCAGGAAGCCGGCGGTATGCTCGTCCACCAGCGCGAGCGCGGCGTCGAGGTCGTTGAACGGGGCCTGGGCGAAGCCGGGCAGCAGCGGCTCGAACCCGTCGCGCATCTTGGGCTGGCTGGTCGCGCTGATCGTGCCGAGCGTGCGGCCGTGGAACGCGTTGTTGAAGGTGATGAGCGCGTGCCGTTCCGGGTGGCCGTCCGCATAGTGGAAGCGGCGCGCGGTCTTGATCGCGCACTCAACGGCTTCCGCGCCCGAATTGGTGAAGAACACCGTGTCCGCGAACGTCAGGTCGACCAGCCGCCGCGCCAGCGCCTCGCCCTGCGGCGAGCCGTACAGGTTCGAGACGTGCATCAGCGTCGCCGCCTGGTCCGCGATCGCCTTCACCAGCGCGGGGTGGCCATGGCCGAGCGCGTTGACCGCGATGCCGCTGGCGAAATCGAGATACCGCTCGCCGTCCTCGCCGAACAGGTAGCACCCCTCCCCGCGCACCGGACGCACCGCGCACCGTGGGTAGACGGGCATCAGGGCGGTGGTGGGCTGAGCGGACACGGGGGCTCTCCTTCTCCGAAACGAGAAAGGGCGGCCCGATGCGGAACCGCCCGAATCCGCCCTTAACGCGGGGCTGGCGGGCGTCAACAGCCGGCGTGGAGCGTCGACCCGGACGGGAAGGGACGGTCGCCCGGCATCTCCCCTTCCATGACGAGGGAACAAGGGCGCCTCACGCGTCGATCGCCTCCTCCTCCACCCGGCCTGCGTTCTCCTGGATGAAGGCGAAGCGGTGCGCCGGGTTGTTGCCCATCAGCCGGTCGACCAGGTCCTTCACGCCCGCGCGTTCCTCATATTCCTGCGGCAGGGTGATGCGGATCATGCCGCGGGTCGCGGGGTCCATCGTCGTCTCGCGCAGCTGCTGGGGGTTCATCTCGCCCAGCCCCTTGAAGCGCGACACCTCCACCTTGCGGCCCTTGAACGCCGTCCGCTCGATCTCGGCGCGGTGCGCGTCGTCGCGGGCGTACAGGCTCCTGGCGCCCGCGGTCAGCCGGTAGAGCGGCGGCTGCGCCAGGTGCAGGTGCCCGCGCCTCACGAGCTCGGGCATCTCCTGGAAGAAGAACGTCATCAGCAGCGTCGCGATATGCGCGCCGTCGACGTCCGCGTCCGTCATGATGACGATCCGCTCGTAGCGCAGCAGCTCGGGCCGGCAGTTCAGCCTCGTGCCGCAGCCCAGCGCCAGCGTCAGGTCCGCGATCTCCTGGTTCCCAGTGATCTTGGCGGCGGTGGCGGACGCGACGTTGAGGATCTTGCCGCGGATCGGCAGGATCGCCTGCGTCTTGCGGTCGCGCGCCTGCTTCGCCGATCCGCCGGCGGAATCGCCCTCGACGATGAACAGCTCGGTGCCCTTGGGGTCGTCCGCCGAACAGTCGGTCAGCTTGCCGGGCAGCCGCAGCTTGCGCGCGGAAGTGGCTGTCTTCCTTTTGACTTCCCGCTCGGCCTTGCGGCGCAGCCGCTCGTCCATCCGGTCCAGAACATAGCCGAGCAGCGCGCGTCCCCGGTCCATGTTGTGGCCGAGCCAGTGGTCGAAATGGTCGCGCATCGCCCGCTCCACCAACCCGGCGGCCTCGGGCGAGGTCAGCCGATCCTTGGTCTGGCTCTGGAATTGCGGCTCGCGGATGAACAGCGACAGCATCGTCTCGCAGCCGACCATCAGGTCGTCGGCGGTGATCTCGCGGGCCTTCCTGTTGCCGACCAGCTCGCCGAACGCGCGCAGGCCGCGCACCAGCGCCTGGCGGAGGCCCTGCTCGTGGGTGCCGCCGTCGGGCGTCGGGATCGTGTTGCAGTACCAGCTCGCCGAGCCGTCGCTCCACAGCGGCCAGGCGACCGCCCATTCGGCGCGCCCCTGTCCCGCGCCGTCGGCGGAGCGGGGGAAGTCCTGCGTGCCCGCGAACATCTCGGCGGTGGCGCATTCGCGCTCGCCGACCTGCTCGCGCAGATGGTCGGCGAGGCCGCCGGGGAACTGGAACACCGCCTCCGTCGGCGTATCGTCGCCGCCCTGTTCCGGGCCGACCAGTTCCGGGCCGACCAGTTCCGGGCCGACCAGTTCGGGCGCGCAATGCCAGCGGATCTCGACGCCCGCGAACAGATAGGCCTTCGACCGCGCCAGCGTGTAGAGCCGCCGGGGCTTGAACGACAGCTCGGGTCCGAAGATCTCCGTATCGGGGACGAACGCGACCGACGTGCCGCGCCGGTTGGGCGTGCCGCCGAGCGACTCCAGCGGCCCCAGCGTCGCCCCGCGCGCGAACCGCTGGCGGTACAGCTGACGGTTGCGGGCGACCTCCACCACCGTCTCGCTGGACAGCGCGTTGACGACGCTGATGCCGACGCCGTGCAGCCCGCCGCTGGTGGCGTAGGCCTTGCCCGCGAACTTGCCGCCCGAATGGAGCGTCGACAGGATCACCTCCAGCGCGCTCCTGTCGGGGAACCTTGGATGCGGGTCGATCGGGATGCCGCGGCCGTTGTCGGTGATGGTCAGCCGGTTGCCCGGCTCCAGCGTCACCTCGATCCGCGTGGCATGGCCCGCGACCGCCTCGTCCATCGCGTTGTCGAGCACCTCGGCGGCGAGATGGTGCAGCGCGCGCTCGTCGGTGCCGCCGACATACATGCCCGGCCGCCGCCGCACCGGCTCCAGCCCCTCCAGCACCTCGATCGACGAGGCGTCGTAATCGCCGGATACGGAGGCGGAAGCGGAGGCGAAGAGGTCGTCGGCCATGGGTGAACGTATGGGGTACGCAGGCGGCAGCGGCAAGCGGCGCGTCCCGGCGGCGGCGGTCGGCTGCCTTTGACTTCGCGGACGGGGCCGACATAATCGGCGATGGAGATCGAGGGAGCGGGACGATGAGCGTGATCGGGGCATTGCTGCTGGCGCAGGCCGTCGCCGCGTCGCCAACACCGGCGACCGCGCCGGCCGGGACCGTCCAGCAGGCGTTCGAGCGGGCGTCCGCGCTCGACGCCACTGGCACGCCCGCGGCGCGGATCGCGGCGTGGAGCGCGCTGACC
>NZ_CAHJWW010000253.1 GCF_903643035.1 Sphingomonas bacterium
ATCGACTGCGCGAACGGGGATATGAGTTGCTCGACAGCCAGGCAACCACCGAGCACCTTCGACGATTTGGCGCGTGTCTTGCGTGTCGTGGTCACGGCTGCGGACCGTCCGTCGATCAGCTGGTCACGGACCTCGCGCCATGCGCGTTCCGGTCGGCGATCCGGCCGCCGGCCCCCCGGTCGCGGCCGACCCCGCCCATGCGAGACGGGTCGTCGCGGTGGAGAAGCCCGACACCGGCGTCGCCGACGAGGACGGCTATCTCTACGGCTATCGACTGTGGCAGGCCCGGCTGTATCCGGAAGCGGAGACGCAGCTGAAGCAGGTCGTGTCCGACTATCCCAAGTCGAAGCGCGCAAGCTACGCCCAGAACCTGCTCGGCCGCTCGTATCTCGACGACGGCAAGTCTAACAGCGCCGCCACGGCCTTCTACGAAAGCTACAAGAAGTTCCCGGATGGCGAGCGCGCGCCCGACAGCCTCTATTACCTCGCCACGACGCTGATGAAGCTCAACAAGCCGGCGGACGCGTGCAAGGTCTATGGCGAGCTGACCGACGTCTACGGCACGAAGGTCACGCCCGCGATGAAGGCCGACGTGGCAAAGGGGCGTGTCGCGGCCAAGTGCGCGTGACGCGGTGGCGGGCGACGCGGGCCTGATCCCCGACCCGGCGGCGATCGCTCGCTTCCGGGCAGATCTGGAGGCGCTGACCGGAGAAGCGCCATCGCCCGGACGGCGGCTGGGCGTCGCGGTGTCCGGTGGCGGCGACAGCCTCGCGCTGCTGCTGCTGGCGGCGGCGGCCTATCCGGGTGCGGTCGTGGCGGCGACGGTGGACCACGGTCTGCGCGCGGAAGCGGCGGCGGAGGCGGCGATGGTGGGTGCCGTGTGCAGTCGGCTGCGCATCCCACATGACGTGCTTTCCGTTCCCGACCGGGTCCTGTTCGCCGGCAACCTTCAAGAGCGGGCCCGGCTGGCGCGATACTGGCTGCTGGCCGCATGGGCGATCGGGAAGGCCGAGCGGCGCGACGCTCCCGGACATGCGGCCTGGGTCGCGACGGCGCATCAACAGGACGACGTCGCCGAGACGTTCCTGATGCGCGCGCGGCGCGGGGCCGGCGTCGGCGGGCTCGCGGCAATGGCGGCTCGGCGACCGCTCGTGCGCCGGCTCCCCGAGCCCCCCCTGCTTGTCCGCCCGCTGCTCGACTGGTCTCGCGCGACGCTCGCCGTCATCGCCGCCGCTGCGGGACCTGGCGTGGTGAGCGATCCCTCCAACGCCGATCCGCGGTTCGATCGGAGCCGGATTCGCGCATTGCTCTCGGCCAGCGCCGAGCTGCCCGCGCCGCGTCTCGCGCTTGCCGCCCGCAATCTTCGTGACGCCGAGGAGGCGTTGGCCTGGGTAGCGGACCGCGAGTGGGCGAGCCGCCACGAAGTCGTGGCGTACGAGGCCGTGCTGCTCGACAGCGCCGGATTACCGCACGAGCTGAAACGCCGGCTGGTGCGCCGCGCGATCGACTATATCCTTGCCGAACACGACCACGACACCCCCTGGCGCGGCGCCGGGCTCGAACGGTTCGTGCGCCTTCTCGACGCCGGCCGTCCCGCCACGCTGGCCGGCGTTCTGGCCCGTCCCGGCCCGCGCTGGCGCTTCACCCCCGCACCGGCGCGCCGGGGGTCCTGAGCCGCGGTCCGATCGCGTCGGAGAGACACCTTTGTTCCATTGCCATTAACCCCGGGCGGCTTATCTTGGTCGCTCGAAAGGTACGTGCATGAGCGACGACAAGCAGTCCGGCGGCCCCGAGGGCACAGGCGGCGGGGGCCGCAATCCCTGGATGAAGAGCCTGGTGATCTGGGTGGGCATCCTGCTGGCGGCGGCGCTGTTCATCACGCTGTTCAACGGCGGCGCCTCGCAGCAGGCGGGGAACACGATCGCCTATTCCACCTTCCTCGACAAGGTTGACGAGGGCACGGTCAAGAAGGTCGCGATCAGCCGCGACGTCATCACCGGCAGCTTATCGTCGGGCGACACGTTCCGCGTTTACCCAATCCAGGACGCGACGCTGGTGCCCAAGCTGCGCGCCAAGAACGTCGAGATCGCCGCCAAGCCTGAGGAGGGCACGTCGATCTGGATCATGCTGCTCTACAACTCGCTGCCGTTCCTGCTTTTCCTGGGTCTCGGGTATTTCGTGGTCAAGCAGATGCAGAAGTCGTCGGGCTCGGGCGCGATGGGTTTCGGCAAGAGCCGCGCCAAGATGCTGACGCAGAAGGAGGGCAAGGTCACGTTCGAGGATGTGGCCGGCATCGACGAGGCGCGCGAGGAACTGGAGGAGATCGTCGAGTTCCTGAAGGACCCAAGCAAGTTCGCCAGGCTCGGCGGCAAGATCCCCAAGGGCGCGTTGCTCGTCGGCTCGCCGGGTACCGGCAAGACGCTGCTGGCGCGGGCGATCGCGGGCGAGGCGGGCGTGCCCTTCTTCACCATCTCGGGTTCCGACTTCGTCGAGATGTTCGTCGGCGTCGGTGCGAGCCGGGTGCGCGACATGTTCGAGCAGGCCAAGAAGTCCGCGCCGTGCATTGTCTTCATCGACGAGATCGACGCGGTCGGTCGCCATCGCGGCGCGGGTCTTGGCAACGGCAACGACGAGCGCGAGCAGACGCTGAACCAGCTGCTGGTCGAGATGGACGGGTTCGAGGCGAACGAGGGCATCATCATCATCGCGGCGACCAACCGGCCCGACGTGCTCGATCCCGCGCTGTTACGTCCCGGCCGGTTCGACCGCCAGGTCGTCGTGCCCCGGCCGGACATCGAGGGCCGGATCAAGATCCTGGAAGTCCACATGAAGAAGGTGCCGCTGGCGCCCGACGTCGACGCCCGCGTGATCGCGCGCGGCACGCCGGGCTTCTCGGGAGCGGATCTCGCCAACCTCGTCAACGAGGCGGCGTTGACCGGCGCGCGCAAGGGCAAGCGGCTGGTCGCGATGGCCGAGTTCGAGGAGGCCAAGGACAAGGTCATGATGGGCGCCGAGCGTCGCAGCATGGTGATGACCGACGACGAGAAGCGGATGACCGCCTATCACGAGGCGGGCCATGCGGTCGTCTCGATTCATGAGGCGGCGTCCGATCCGATCCACAAGGCGACGATAATCCCGCGTGGCCGGGCGTTGGGGATGGTGATGCGTCTGCCGGAGCGCGACTCGTACAGCTATCACCGCGACAAGATGTACGCCAATCTGGCGGTCAGCATGGGTGGGCGCGTGGCGGAGGAAGTCGTCTTCGGCTATGACAAGGTGTCGTCGGGCGCGTCGTCGGACATCCAGTATGCGACCGGGCTCGCGCGCGACATGGTCACCAAATGGGGCATGTCGGACAAGGTCGGTCCGGTGGAATACGCCCAGCCCGAGGGCGAGACGTACCTTGGCTATTCGTCGTCGCAGCCGGCCCGGATGTCGAACGCGACTGCGCAGCTGATCGACGACGAGATCAAGTCGATCGTCGAGGGCGGGCTCAACCGCGCGAAGCAGTTGCTGACCGACCATGTCGACCAGCTCCATCTGCTCGCCGCCGCCCTGCTGGACTATGAGACGCTGTCGGGCGACGAGATCAAGAAGCTGATCGCCGGCGAGGAGATCGGTCGGCGCGATGTCGGCCCCCGCGCCAACCCGCTGCCCTCCGCCGGTACGTCGATCCCCAAGACGCGCCGTCCGACCGGACCGTTCGGCACCGCGGCGCCCGCGGGAGCGTAGCGGCTCGGACATCGGCGCAGGCCGGACAGGGGCGGGGTGGCGAAGGCCGCTCCGCCCTTTCTCGTTGCATCGGGCAGGATCACGCGAGAGTCTTGCGAGGGCGCGGGCGTGGACGGGCGCGCGGATCGCTTCCACGCCGCCGGCCGGGCGTGTTACGTATCGCCCATGAACGCCGACAAGGGCCTTGACCTCGCCGCGCTCGACGCATCCGCGCTGATCGCCGCGATGGGCGTCCGCGCCCGCGCCGCCGCCGCGGTGCTCGCCCGTGCCGCGACGCCTG
>NZ_CAHJWW010000254.1 GCF_903643035.1 Sphingomonas bacterium
CGCTCCCGCGGCCGCGCCGGCGCCGGCCGCGCCGCAGCAGCCGGTCGACGTCGGCGCCGTGCTGGCGCAGATCTCCGCCGCGAAGGGGAGCCCGCACCTCAACTATCAGACGTCGATCGTCGACCTGATGAAGCTGCTGGACCTCGACGCCAGCCTGTCGAACCGCGAGCAGCTCGCGACCGAGCTTGGCTATGCGGGCGCCAGGGACGGATCGGCGGCGATGAACATCTGGCTGCACAAGGCGGTGATGACCGAGCTTGAGAAGAACGGCGGCACCGTGCCGGCCGACCTGAAGGGCTGAACCGGCGACGGGTCGGCTGGCCAGGCGACGGGCCGGGCGAAGGGACGGAGCGCGGCGGGTTGCAATCCGGCGCGCTCCGGCCCATATGCTTTTCGCTACAGTCGCATATCGACGGTCTATGGCGCTTTGCGGCTCCTTCTTCCTTCTTTCCCTGCTGCCACGGCTCCGGGCGACCGGGACTCCGGTCCGCCCCTTGAAAGAAGGAACATCCCATGACTACCGGTACCGTCAAGTTCTTCAATGCCGACAAGGGCTATGGCTTCATCGCTCCCGAGGGTGGTGGCGCCGATGCGTTCGTCCACATCTCCGCCGTCGAGCGCGCGGGGATGCAGACGCTGAACCAGAACCAGCGCGTGACCTACGAACTGGAGCAGGACCGTCGCGGCAAGACCAGCGCGGTCAATCTCCAGGCGGCCGATTGATATGATACCGATGGCGGTCCCGCAGCGCGGGGCCGCCATCTTCTCTCAAGACCGCAGGGGCACGGCCGCATGAACGACAATCCAGACTTCTTCCGTGCCCGTGCCGAGGAAGAACAGGCCAACGCCGATGCCGCGACGCTCGACAACGTGCGCGACCGGTGCGAGCGCGCCGCCAAGGCCTGGTCGACGATGGCGGATCGCGCCGAACGCACCCAGACCATGCGGCTGACCCGCGAGGCCGCGACCCGCGAGGCCGTCGCTTCCGCCCAGACCGCGCTCGCCGCGGAATGATCTTGCGCGACCGCAGCGGATCGCGGCGATCGGCGCGTTGGGGCCGGCAGACCTAGTCAGCCTCCCATCCTTTTCCCCGCCGTCCTCATTCGGAGTTCCGACCATGACGACCCGTACCGCCAGTGCCCGCTACGATGGCCTCGGCCAATCCGGCGCCGGCCATATCACCGCCCAGTCCGGCGTGCTCGACGAGACGCCCTATGGCTTTTCCACGCGTTTCGGCGACGAGAAGGGCACCAATCCCGAGGAGCTGATCGCCGCGGCGCACGCCAGCTGCTTCACGATGGCGCTGTCGTTCGCGCTTGCCGGCGCGGGGTTCAAGGACGGTACGTTGCAGACGGGCGCGGCCGTGACGCTCGACAAGGACGGCGACGGTTTCAAGGTCAC
This sequence comes from Sphingomonas bacterium, assembly GCF_903643035.1. Lineage (GTDB taxonomy): Bacteria > Pseudomonadota > Alphaproteobacteria > Sphingomonadales > Sphingomonadaceae > Sphingomonas. Next base: position 1,402 of record NZ_CAHJWW010000254.1, read on the forward strand.
GCGATCGGAGCTGACGCTGACCGCCTCCGTGCCGAGAATCGAGCCGGCCGAGTTCGAGCGGATCGCCGCGGAGGCCAAGGCCAATTGCCCGATCTCCAAGCTGCTGAACGCCGACATCACGCTGACGCACACGCTGGCCTGAGATAGCCGCATCTGGTCGGACCTTGCAAAACGTCCGGGTAACGCCTTGGGCGCCACGGCGGCGGCGTGCGGGATCAGTCGCCCAGCAGCGAGCTTTTCCGCGGGATCGTCTCCCTGCTCTGCTGTCCCTTGTCGAGATGCTCGGACGGGTGGCGCGCGTCGCCGTCGCGCTGGAGCTCGGTGGATGGATCGGGATGTCCCGTTCCGGTCGCGGGACCGTCGGCGGCGGGGGCTGGGGCAAGCTTGGGGGTCGGCATGGTCATTCTCCTTGGCGGCGGTAACGCGCGCCGACGCCGCCGCGCTCCCTTGCCGGCCGAGCATAAGCTGGTAACCCGGACGCTGCTTTCGGAGAAGACCATGCGCCGCTCGACCCTTTCGCTGTTCCTGACCGCCGCCACGACCATCGCCGCACCCGCGCTTGCCGCCCCGATCCACGGCTATGGCGGGCTGGCGATCTCCCGCGCCGGCGACCGGATCGCGACGGTGGAGGGCGGAGACGGCGGCGGTGGTGGGAGTGGGGGCCACGGCGTCGTCACGTTGCGCTCGGCGGCGGACGGTCACGTCCTTGGGACGCTCGATCCGTGTCCGACGTGCAGCTATTCGGGGCTGGTGTTCGGGTCGGGTGACAGGCTGGCCTTCGTCGCGCGCGACCGGACGGCGCGCACCGCGACGCTGGAGGTCGCCGAGAACGGCCGGACGACGCCTGTCGCCACGATCGCCGGCCTCGCCGCCACCCCGCGTTTCTCACCGGACGGCAAGCGGATCGCGTTGCTGGTGACGATCGGCGCCGCCAAGGAGACCGGCGCGACGCAGGCCGGCGTGCGCCAGGTGGGCGAGATCGGCGAGACCAACGACGACCAGCGGATCGCCGTCTTTCCGCTCGGCGCCGCGCCGCTCGCGGCCGCGGCGGTGGCGCCGGTCAGCCCCGCTGGCCGCTTCGTCTACGAATACGACTGGACGCCCGACGGCGCCGGCTTCGTCGCCACGACCGCGCTCGGCAACGGCGACAACAACTGGTGGGTCGCGACGATCGACCGGATCGACGCTGCGACCGGCGCGGTCACGTCCGTGGCGAAACCCGCGACTCAGGTGGACTTTCCGCGCGTGTCGCCGGACGGGAAGACGGTCGCCTATATCGGCGGGCTGATGAGCGATTTCGGCTCGGTCGGCGGGGATGTGTGGACGGTGCCGCTGGCGGGCGGCGCGCCGACCGACGTCACGCGCGGCGCGGCGATGACGTTCACCTCGCTCGACTGGACGGCGGCGGGCCTGCAGGCGGTGGCGCTGGCCGGCGACAGGATGCAGATCGTGGCGCTGTCGCCCGGCAAGGCCCCGGCATCGGGCTTCAGCCAGCCGGTCAGCCTGGCCGCCGGCGATGGAAAGGTTGCCTTCTCCGCGGACGGCCTACGCTCCGCTACGGTGGTTCAGGACTTTACCCACGCACCCGCCATCTATGCCGGCCCGGCGCTCGCGCCCGTGCAGGTCACGCACGACAACGACGCCGCCCCCGCGCATGTCGCCGCGCGCTCGATCAGCTGGCGGAACGAGGGCTTCACCGTGCAGGGCTGGCTGCTGTCGCCGCTGGGCGCCGATCCGGCCGCGAAGATGCCGATGATCGTCGCCGTCCACGGCGGCCCGTCCGCGGCGAGCAGCCCGCGCTATTACGACAAGGGCCTGTCCACCGCCGCGATCGACGCTGGCTATGCGCTGTTCCTGCCCAACCCGCGCGGCTCCTATGGCCAGGGAGAGGCGTTCACCGCCGCCAACCGGCGCGATTTTGGCGGCGGCGACCTGCGCGACATACTGGCGGGCGTCGACGCGGCGGAAAGGGCGGCGCCGATCGACGATGCGCGGCTGGGCATGACCGGGTGCAGCTATGGCGGGTTCATGGCGATGTGGGCCAATACCCAGACCAACCGCTTCAAGGCGATCGTCGCGGGCGCGGGCCTGTCGAACTGGATCAGCTATTACGGCACCAACGGCATCGACCAGTGGATGACGCCGTTCTTCGGCAAGACCGCCTACGACGATCACAAGGCGTATGAGGACGTGTCGGCGGTCTATCACGTCGCGACCGCGCACACGCCCACCTTCATCTACGTCGGCGAGCGCGACATCGAGGTGCCGCCGACCCAGTCGATCGAATGGTGGCACGCCTTGAGGGCGCAGGGCGTGGACAGCAGCCTGGTGATCTATCCCGACGCGGGCCATTGCGTGCCGACGCAAGGGGCGGACATCTCGAAGCGAAGCCTCGCGTGGTTCAGCCGGTATCTGACCAGGCCCGCGGCGAAATAGCCGGGACGACGGCCCCGCGCTTCAGTGCAGCGGCTTGCCCGAGTCCTTCCACCGGTCGAGTATCCCCGGGTCGGGCAGCGGGCCGGACAGGGGCCTGCCGGTCGCGGCGTGCGGAGGCTGGATCGTCGTGGCCGCCGTCACCGGCCCGGCGGCCGGTC
>NZ_CAHJWW010000255.1 GCF_903643035.1 Sphingomonas bacterium
ATCGCCGCCAGCCGGGCATCGACCTGCCGCAACGCGGCGAACTGCGCGGCGTCGTCGGCGCGTGGCGGCGGCGCGGCGGCGGTCAGGAGCGACAGCGACAGCCAGCTGGCCAGTCTTCCCCACCGCATCACCGGGCCGCCGGACGAACGGGCCGCCGGACGAACGGGCCGCCGGACAGGCGCCGCCGACGGGCCGTCGCGCCCTGCATCGCCGTTGACCAGGACATGGGCGAAGGACGGCTGGATCAAGGACGAACCTCATGCTGGCGGTGACGGCGTCGCTGCGGCCACCCGGCCGACACGCCGCTTCTTGCGTCGGGGCACGGCGTTGCACAAGCGGTCGCCGATCCCCGACAGGCGCAGACGTCGTCGCAAACGCCGACGATCGCCGGCGGAGTCCTCCCCTTGGCGGCGGCGAGGAGCGCAGGCTATGGCCGACCGCACCATGCCGCCGCTCGTCCTGTTCAACAGCCTCTCGCGCCAGCCCGAGGCGTTCCGCCCGATCGATCCCGCCGACGTGCGCGTCTATACCTGCGGGCCGACCGTCTATGCCGACCAGCACGTCGGCAACATGCGGGCGTTCCTGTTCGCCGACACGCTGGTCCGCACGCTGCGCGCGCGCGCGGCGGCCGAGGGCTGGGGCCGCGTCCGCCATGTCATCAACATCACCGATGTCGGCCACCTGACCAGCGACGCCGATGCGGGCGACGACAAGATGGAACGCGCCGCCGCCAGCCAGGGTCGCTCCATCTGGGACCTGGCTGCGCGGTACACGGCCGATTTCAGGCGCGACGTGGCGCGGCTCGGTATCGCCGAGCCGAGCATCTGGGCGGTCGCGACGGACCATATCGCCGAGATGGTCGACTTCGCCGCGGCGATCGCGCCGGCGCATTGCTACACGCTGCCCGGCGGGCTGTATTTCGACACGGGCACCGTGCCCGACTATGGCCGCCTCGCCAGAGCCGGCACCGATGGAAACGGGGGCGGGGACGGCGAGAGCCGGATCGATGCCGTCGTCGGCAAGCGCCATCCGCAGGATTTCGCGATCTGGCGCATCTCCGCGCCCGGCGAGGACCGGCAGATGGAGTGGGACTCACCATGGGGACGCGGGGCGCCAGGCTGGCATCTGGAGTGTTCGGTGATGAGCCGCCAGTATCTCGGCAGTCCGTTCGACATCCACACCGGCGGCATCGACCATCGTGAGATCCACCATCCCAACGAGATCGCGCAGAACCAGGCTCGCTGTGGCTGCGCCGATCCGGGGGCGACCTTCTGGCTGCACAACAACTTCCTCGTCCAGCGCGACGGAACCGATACGGGCAAGATGAGCAAGTCGTCGGGCGCCATCACCACGCTCCAGTCACTGGTCGATCGCGGCATCCACCCGCTGGGTTATCGGTTGATGTGTCTTCAGGCGCATTACCGATCGGAGCTGGAGTTCTCGTGGAGCGGGCTGGTGGCGGCGCTCACCCGGCTGCGGCGACTGGTACAGGCGGTCGAGGGTTTGCGGAGCCGACCTGGCGGCGAGAGCATCGCGGACGCGGGCGTCTATCGCGAGCAGCTCGACGCGGCCATGGCGGAGGACCTCAACACGCCCCGTGCGCTGACCGCGCTGGAATCGATGCTGGCCGACGAGCGGGTCGCACCCGCCGCACGCATCGCCGCGCTGGCGGACTTCGACGCGGTGCTGGGGCTGAACCTCGGGACGCTGGCCCGCGAGGACCTGCGGATCCGCCCCGCCACCGCTACGATCGACGTCCCGGCGATCGCCGGCCGACTGGCAGATCGGCGCAAGGCACGCGGAGCGAAGGACTTCGCCCGATCCGATGCGATCCGCAACGACCTCCATGCCGCCGGCATTGAGGTAATGGACGGCGATCCGCTGGGCTGGGACTGGCGCCTGGCGTGAACGCGGGCGCCGACCGCCGGCGGTTGGCGGGATGGGCCGTTATGGCGCCAGCCCCCCTCCTCCGCTCCCGCTGTCGATCCGGACGGTGCTTTTACTCTCAGGTAAGCGTCTACAAGGCGAGGATCCAAGGCCGCCCAGAAGGCTGGTTCCCGCCTTCGCGGAAGGACGGGAGAGCCTGTTTGTCCGGGTAGGAGGATCACCGATCCGGACTTGGCATAAATGTGAGTCCCGGCTGGATGTTCCACGCCGCTGCCCAGACGCGACAACTGTAACCTGACTGTAACCATGTATCCATCGCGTCGAGTTCAGTATACGATCGGCTCAACCGAGATCGCGTCGTCTCCACGCGGTTGAAATCACGTCGACATGACCGGCAGTCGCGCGGCCTGCCCAATTTTGTTAACGAATGCCTAACAAGTGCCAGATTGTCAGCGCCTGGAACCATCGACTGTTGTCGGCAAGCCTCAGCGATCGGGCGAATGTGGGTTTTAATCGCCGGATGACAGTGAGCGGTTGCAACAATCGTTCGACTGATGCACTAATGACTCGAAGTCCACGATGTCATCACCAACGGGAGTACGACCATGCGCCTCACCAAGTATCTCGCAGCTGCGGCCGCCCTGTCGCTCGCGGCGGTTCCTGCCCTTGCGGACACCAACCCTGCGGCCAGCCTTTCCCTGTCGCACTCGTCGCGTGCCGCTGGCCACGGCAAGCACAGCAGCGACCTGCTCGGCAGCGGCGTTGTCGTCGCCGTCGTCGCGGTCGTTGCGATCGGCGTCGGTGTCGGCGTTGCCGCGAGCAATTCGTCGAGCAACTGATCTTCACCGATCGGACGTGAGAAAGGGGGCCGGCCGGCCCCCTTTTTTATGTCCATCGCTCGTCCTCGCCGCGGGGCGCGGCCTGCTCCGCGTTTGCAGCGGATGCCGTTTCGGAGCATGGGTGGCGCGCACATAACGGAAACCCTGACATGGCCGCCCACTGGGCTCCCGACAGCTGGACCCGCCACGAAGCGCGCCAGCTTCCCGTCTATCCCGATCCGGCCGCCCTTGCAGCCGCCTGTCGCCAGCTTGGCGGCTATCCACCGCTCGTGTTCGCGGGCGAGGCACGGCAGCTGACCGCCGATCTCGCGCGCGTGTCCGCGGGCGAGGCTTTCCTGTTGCAGGGCGGCGATTGCGCGGAGAGCTTCGCCGAGTTCCACCCCAACAACATCCGGGACACGTTCCGCGTCATCCTGCAGATGGCGGTCGTCCTCACCTATGCCTCCAAGCTGCCGGTCGTGAAGCTAGGGCGCATGGCCGGGCAGTTCGCCAAGCCGCGCTCGACCGCGACCGAGACGGTCGATGGCGTCGAGCTGCCATCCTACCGCGGCGACAACGTGAACGACATCGCCTTCACCGCCGCCGGCCGCGCGCCCGATCCCGCCCGGATGATCCAGGGCTATGCGCAGGCGGCGGCGACGCTCAACCTGTTGCGCGCCTTTGCCAGCGGCGGCTATGCGAACCTCCATCAGGTTCATCGCTGGACGCACGACTTCATGGGCCGCAGCCCGTGGGCGCGCAAATATGCCGAAACCGCGGACCGGATCGGCGAGGCGCTGGAGTTCATGGCCGCGTGCGGGATCGACCCCGAGACAGCGCCTCAGCTCGCGCAGACACGTTTCTACACCAGCCACGAGGCGCTGCTCCTGCCGTTCGAGCAGGCGATGGCGCGGCAGGACTCGCTCACCGGCGACTGGTACGACACCAGCGCGCATTTCCTGTGGATCGGCGATCGGACGCGGTTCGAGGGATCGGCGCATGTCGAGTTCCTGCGTGGGATCGACAATCCAATCGGCGTGAAATGCGGACCGGGGCTGGAGCCGGACGGGCTGCTGCGCCTGCTCGACACGCTCAACCCCGCACGCGCATCGGGGCGAGTGACGCTCATCACCCGCTATGGCCACGACAGGATTGAGGCCGAGCTGCCGCGGCTGATCCGCGTCGTCCGCCGCGCCGGCCATCCGGTGGTGTGGAGCTGCGATCCGATGCACGGCAACGTCGTCAAGGCGTCGACCGGCTACAAGACGCGGCCGTTCGACCGCATC
>NZ_CAHJWW010000256.1 GCF_903643035.1 Sphingomonas bacterium
GGGCGAGCAGCATCCCCACCTCGACCTCGATGGCGCGGATGCCCGGTTCGGCCTGCGCCGAGGACAGCGTCCAGAAGATGCGCCGCACCCGCGCCAGCGTCGCGCCCGCCCGCTCCATCGCCACGATCGTGTTGTCGAAGCCGGCGGGGGCGGCATCGGTGGCGATCGCCTCGACCTCGGCGCGCGCGGCGTCCAGCGCCAGCTGGAACGCGGGCAGGAAGTCGCCCGCCGCGATCCGGTCGAACGCGGGCGCCCCGAACGGCAGGGTCCCCGGGGACAGCAGCGCGTCGAGGCCGTGCCCGCCGCCCTCGCCGTCCCCGCCCGTGTCGATCGGCGGATCGGCGTCAGCCAAGGGTGTCGACCACGTCGGTATGGACCTCGAACCGGTCGAGCGTGGCCGAGCCGAACTGCGTGGTCAGCGCCGCATCGGTCGCATCGCGGCCGCGCGCCATCAGGATGCGGCCGGTGCGCGCCTTGTTGTGGCGCGCATCGAACGTGTGCCACTCGCCGCCCAGATACACGTCGAACCAGGCGGAGAAGTCCATCGCCGAGTCCGACGGCGGCACGCCGATGTCCCCCAGATAGCCGGTGCAATAGCGCGCGGGGATGTTCATGCAGCGGCAAAGCGTGATCGCCAGGTGCGCGAAGTCGCGGCACACGCCCTGCCGTTCCTGATGCGCGTCCCAGGCGGTCTTGGTCGGGCGCGCGTGATGATAGCCGAACTCGATGTGGTCGTGCGTGAACTCGACGATCGCGGCGACTCGCCTCCAGCCGGGCTCGACCCCGCCGAACAGGCTCCAGGCCGTGTCGGACAGGCGGTCCGTCTCGCAATAGCGGCTGCCCAGCAGGTACACGAGCACCTCGTCGGGCAGCTCGTCGACAGGGTGCTGGATCGCACCGGGCGTCTGGCGGTCCGGCAGGCCCGTGTCCTCGATCGTGAAGTCGCACGACAGCGTCAGGCCGCCGTCCGGGATCGTCACGCGGGTGCACACGTTCCCGAAACCGTCGCGGTAGTCGTACAGCGGCACGTCGCGGCTGGTGGTGATGCGGTGCGCGGTCTTCAGGTCGCGGTGCCGCGAGGGATGGATGCTCAGCATCGCCATCATCGGCACGGGGCTGGCCGTGATGGGGCTCGTCGGCGTGAAGCTGATGTCGTAGCCGGCGCGGATCAGCATGGGGCAGGTTCCTTCCTGTCGTCAGATGGGGCGGGGGGGCAGGTCCCGGCGGCGGCGCGCGGGCCGGCATCCTCGACGGTGACGTCGACGCGGACGTCCATGTCGAGGAAGCTGCCGGGAAACCCGCCCCAACTGCCCGATATCGGCACCGCCTGATAGAGGTCGCGCGCGATCGCGACGCGGATCAGCCCGTCGTTGCCGACGATGCCGTTGGTCGGATCGAACTCGACCCAGCCCGATCCCGGCAGGTAGACGCGGACCCAGGCGTGGGTGTTGCCCCCGCCCACCCGCTCGCCGCCGCCCCGCATCCCGCGCGGGTTGTAGACGTAGCCCGACACGAACCGCGCGGCGAGGCCCAGCGCGCGCGCCGCCTCGATCATCAGCATCGCATAGTCGCGGCAGGTGCCTTTGCGCCGCTCCAGCGTCTCGATCGGCGTCTGCACGCCCTTCTCGGCGCGGGGGACATAGGTGAACTCGCGGCGGATCGCGGTCGTCATGTCGGCCAGCATCGCCAGCGTCTGCGTCCGTCCCGACGGGTCGACGAACCGCCGCGCCCAGCCATCGATCCGCCGCTGCGGATCATGGTGCTGGCGCTCGATCGAGCGCAGCAGGTCGGGCATCTCCTCCGATGAATAGGCGAAGGGATAGACGCGGGCATAGTCCTCGATGTCGACCAGGCTCACGTCGGCGGGGGCGTGGCGCAGCCGCACCCGGCTGTCGATCGACAGCCGGGTCGCGCGCCGGTCGAAGCGCGCGATCGCCACCGAATTGCCGAACACGTCCTGCAGCCAGCGGATCTCGACGGGCTCGGGCTCTATGACCAGGACCGCATCGAGCAGGTGCTGGTCGTAGCTCTCGCGCGGGCGCAACATCATTCGGTGCTCGCCGAACGACACCGCCTGCCTGTAGGTATAGGTCGTCACGTGAGAGAGGTTCAGCAATGGCATCGGCCGCAGATCGTCCCGCTAGTCCGTCGATGGGACCCCTCCTGCGCGCGGGCGATCCCGCGCCCGTCTCGGTGGTGAACCCCGGCGGCGCGTCCCCGTTCCTCCTCATCGGCGATCACGCGGGCAATGTCATCCCCGAAGCACTGGGCACGCTGGGGCTTCCGGCGGCGGAGCGGGCGCGGCACATCGCCTGGGACATCGGCATCGCCGGGCTGGGGGAAGCCATGGCGCGGGACATGGACGCGGTGTTCGTGCGGCAGAGCTATTCGCGGCTGGTGGTCGACTGCAACCGCCGCCCCGACGACGCCGGGACGAACGGCGCGCCCGGCGCCATCGCGCCGACCAGCGACGGATCGCCCGTCCCCGGCAACCGCGACCTGTCCCGGGCCGATCGCCAGGCGCGGATCGACGAGATCCACGAGCCCTATCAGCAGGCGATCGCCGCCGAGATCGCGCATCGCCGCGCGGCGGGGCGGGAGACGGTCCTGATCGCGCTGCACAGCTTCACGCCGGCGTTGAAGGACGGGCGGGCGCGGCCGTGGCATGTGGGCGTGCTGCACCATCTGGGCGAGCCCGCCTTCGCCCGCGCGCTGATCGCGGCGCTGGCGCGGGACGTGAGTGGAGACGGGTCGCTGACGGTGGGCGACAACGAGCCGTACCGGATGGACCTGATCGACTATACCGTCCCCCGCCACGCCTGGCCCGCCGGCCTCGCCTATGCGGAGATCGAGGTGCGACAGGACCTGATCGGCGACGCGGGCGGGCAGGCGGCGTGGGCGGCGCGGCTGAAGGTGGCGCTGGAGGCGGCGCGGGAAAATATCGGCACGGCGGGGGCGTAATCGCCACCGGTAGGCATCACCCTCACCCTTCCGGCGCGGCGGAAGCTACCCCGGATAATCCGTCGCGAGGCTCGCCGCGCGCTGGCCCTCGATCTCGTCCAGCCGCTCGCGCAGCTTCGCCGTCACCGCGTCCATGCCGAACCGGCCCAGCACCATGTGGCGCGGCGGCTGGTCCATCCGCGTCAGCGCGATCATCGCCTCGCCCGCGCGCACCGGGTCGCCGACCTGCGTGCCGCTGTACCCGCGCGTGTCCGCCAGCCGCTTGCCCGCGGTATCGGCATAGGCGGCGATCCGGTTCGGCGTCTGCCTGAGCGACCGGCCGGCCCAGTCGGTGCGGAACGGCCCCGGCTCGACGCAGGTGACGCGGATGCCGATCGGCTCGCCCTCGGCGTGCAGCGCGTCGGAAAAGCCCTCCACCGCATGTTTGGAGGCGGCGTAATAGCCCGATCCCGGAAAGCCGACGAGCCCGGCGACCGACGTGACGTTGATGACGTGGCCGCTCCCCTGCGCGCGCATCGTCGGCAGCACCGCGCGCGTCATCGCGAACAGGCCGAAGGTGTTCGCCTCGAACTGGGCGCGGATCGCGTCCTCCTCGCCTTCCTCGATCGACGACTGGTAGCCATAGCCCGCGTTGTTCACGAGCACGTCGATCCGGCCGAACCGCGCGACCGCCGCGGCGACGGCGGCGTCGACCTGCGCCTGGTCGGTCACGTCGAGGTCCAGCGCCAGCCCGCGCCCATCGGCGTCGGCGACCAGGTCCGCCACCTTGTCGGCCCCGCGCGCGGTGACGGCGCAGGCCCAGCCGCGGTCGACCACCAGTCTCGCCAGTTCGCGGCCGAAGCCCGTGGAACAGCCGGTGATGAACCAGACGGGGGTGTCGGTGGGCATGGCGCGTCTCGCTGTCGGTAAAAGGCCCCAACCCCCGGCGATGCGCGCTAGTTTCAGGTCGTGGGCGCCGCCGCCGCCGCGGCGCCGCCGCGCCGTGCGAGCGTGCTGCCGACGGAGGCGACG
>NZ_CAHJWW010000257.1 GCF_903643035.1 Sphingomonas bacterium
GCCCGCGGCGGGGGTGGTGGGGGCGCTGGCGGAGGGCGCCGGAGCCCATGTTTCCTCCCCCGTCCGTCCAGGCTCGGCGTGAACGGACAGGGCCGGCGCCCTCAGCCCGCGTAGCGCGCCGCCGTCTCGCGGATCAGCGCGATCATGTTGGGGATGCCCTGCGTGCGGTTCGAGCTGAGCTGCGCCTTCAGGTCGAAGGCCTGGAGCTCGCCGGGGATGTCCGTTGACAGGATGGCACCGGCGGCCCGATCCTGCACCGCGGTCAGCACCAGCGCGATGATGCCCTTGGTGATCGCCGCGTTGGAGTCCGCCAGGAAATGGAGCGCGCCGTCGTCCAGCCGCTGCGGATAGACCCAGACGGAGGCGGAACAGCCGCGGACCAGCGTCGCGTCCGTCTTCAACGCCGGCGGCATGGGCTCCAGATCGCGGCCGAGGTCGATCAGCATGCGGTAGCGGTCGTCCGTGTCCAGGAACTCGTATTCGTCGCGCAGGTTGTCGAGCGTGGTCATGACCGGAAGGTAGAGAGCGGCGGACATGGGAACAACCCGGACGCTACAGGTCCACGCCCGCCGCGATCGCCTCCAGCTTGCGGATCCGCTCCTTCAGGTCGGCGATCTCGATCCGGGCGGCGGCGCTAGGAGGCGTGCCGTCGGGCTCGGTTGCGGCAAGCTCGCGGTGCTTGAGCTGAAGCCAGCCGCGCCAGCCGTGCAGCAGCGCGAAGACCGGCATCGCGAGGCCGGCGAGCGCGGTCGTCGCCAGCGCGAGGGTGACGTCGGGGGAGAACATGATGCTCGCTCCTTTTCGGGTGGTTCAGCGGTCGCGTAGCCGGTCGATCTGGCGATCGAGGTCGCTTGCCTGGTGGCCGTCGGTGACGACCCGCTCCAGCACCTGGACGCGCTCGCGCAGGCGGGCCATCTCCTCCGCCATCCGGCGCAGGTCGTCGTCGGCCTGCGGAGGCGGCATCGCCGCCTGCGCGCGGTAGCGGTCGCGCAGCACGCGGGCGACCATCACCACCACGACGATCGCGACTACCATTTGGAAGGGGTTCATTGATCTGCTCCTGTGCAAGGGACGCCGGGCGGCGTGGTCGCCCTGCGTGTCAAATCTCAGCGCAGCGCCTCGATCTCGCGGGCGGTACGTTCGGCGGGATCGGTCGCGATCCGTTCGAGCACCGCTAGCCGCTCCTCCAGCCGTCCGATCCTGCCCGTCAGCCGCTCGTTCTCGCCGGACAGGATCGTCACCCGGCGATCGGCTTCCGCGGACGTGTCGCTGCGCCGCTGCCGCCGGTTCTTCCACGCTTCCGGCTCATAGCCATGGCGGACGCGGATCCAGTTGTTGAGGGCGTAGCTGACGGGTCCGACGGTGAAGATGACGATCGGAACCAGTATGCCGAGGTCGTGCATGGTCGTGTTTCCCCCCATGTGTCGGCCGCTCAGCGCAGGCGGTCGATCTCGCTGGACAACTGCGTGTTGCGGCTGGTGTAGAACGTCTCGATGTCGGCGAGCCGACGGTCGATGTCGCGGAACTTGGAGCGGACCTCGGTCGTCGACCGGCGCGTGTTGCTGCGCACGCCCTGCCAGAACCGCTCGTCGTCGGCCGTATGGTACAGGCCGGTCGGCTTTTCCGGCGCGACCCAGGCGGTGATGAAATACGCCGCCAGGACGACGGCATGGGTGAAGGGGACGAGGATCACCACGGCGACCCGGATCCAGGTCGCGTCGGTGCCGGTATAGTCGGCGATCCCGGCGCAGACGCCCTTCACCTTGCCATTGGGCTTGTCGAGATAGAATTGGGTGCGGCTGGCAGGCATGTCAGTTCCTCCGATCGATCTGATAGCTGGATTGTGGGGCGGAAAGTCCGGGGCGGAAGTCGGGATGGTCGGCGGCGACGATGCGCTCGACGGTCTGCACCCGATCCTCCAGCCTGCGGGCGAGATTGTACATCTCGTCCAGCATGGTCTCGTCTTCCGGCGTGATCCTGGCCGCGTGCTTCCACTTGGTCGTATAGTGGAGGAGAACCCAGAGCGGCCCGACGATCACGGCGACGATGCCGAGCCACATGATGATGTCGTCCATGTCTCAGCCCTCCTTCTTCATGCGCGCCTTGAGCGCGGCGAGGTCGGCGTCGACCTCGTCGTCCGCGCGCAAGGCGGCGATCTCGTCGTGCAGGCTCTTCGGGCCGGTCAGGCCCATGGCCTCGGCGCGACCCTCGGCCTGATCGACCTGACGCTCCAGCGTGTCGAAGCGGCTGAAGGCCTCGCTCGTCCTGGGGCCGTTCCACATCTCGCGCAGACGGGCGCGGTTGTTGGCGCTCTCCAGCCTGGTGTTGATCGAGTTCTGGCGGCTGCGCGCGTCGGTCAGCTTCTTCTGGAGCTTGGCGATGTCCTCCTCGGACGCGCGCAGCGCGTCGTCGAGCACGCCCACCTCGGCGCGAAGCTGGTCGGCCATGTCGGCGGCGCGGCGCTTCTCGATCAGCGCGGCCTTGGCAAGGTCCTCGCGGCCCTTGGAAAGCGCCAGTTCGGCCTTCTCGGTCCAGCCGTCGCCCAGCGCGGCGAGCTTGGCGACGTGGCGGCGCATCTCCTTCTGGTCGGCGATGGTGCGCGCGGCGGACGCGCGTACCTCGACCAGCGTCTCCTCCATCTCGAGGATGATCATGCGGATCATCTTGGCCGGGTCCTCCGCCTTGTCGAGCAGGTCGGCGAAGTTGGCGGCGACGATGTCGCGGGTGCGCGAGAATATACCCATCGGTGAAACTCCTGGATGGTCGGGACGGCCGTCCGTATCGGGCGATGGCGCCAGGCCCCGGACGAGGGCGTTCATGCCATGATACGGGCGGTGGACGCCACCGGCGTCGGCGCTTGGGACGCGGGTCCGACCGCGCCGACCAGCAGCAGCGCGCTGGCAAGCGTGGTGAAGGCGAGGGCGGCGGCGTGACGGACGAAGATGGTCATGGCGGGCTCCTGTGATCGGTGGGACGCCGCGATCGGCGGCTCGCAGCAGACCTTGCATCCGGCGTGCCAATTCAAGATATCGAGCAGAGTCAGTAACTTGGGATGAAGGCAGCGGTTCGCCGGATTTAGGGGCTTGCGAACAGTTGGCGGACTGCGCCAATCCTCGGGGCGATGCAGCAGAGCAGCCAGGTCATCGGCCAGTCGGGCGCCTTCCTCGACGCGCTGGAGCAGGCCAGCCGCGCGGCCGCGCTCGACCGGCCGGTGCTCGTGATCGGCGAGCGCGGCACGGGCAAGGAACTGGTCGCGGAACGGCTGCACCGCCTGTCCCCGCGCTGGGACCGTCCGCTCGTGGTGATGAACTGCGCCGCACTGCCCGAGACGCTGATCGAGGCGGAGCTGTTCGGGCACGAGGCGGGCGCGTTCACCGGCGCGACGCGCGCGCGGGTCGGCCGGTTCGAGGAGGCGCACGGCGGCACCCTCTTTCTCGACGAGCTGGGCACGCTGTCGATGGCGGCGCAGGAGCGGTTGCTGCGCGCGGTGGAATATGGCGAGGTGACGCGGATCGGCGCGTCGCGGCCGATCCGCGTCGACGTGCGGATCGTCGCGGCGACCAACGAGCACCTGCCCGACAAGGTGGACGCGCGCTCGTTTCGGGCCGACCTGCTCGATCGCCTGTCGTTCGAGGTCGTGACGCTGCCGCCGCTGCGCGCGCGCGCGGAGGACGTGCCGGTGCTGGCCGAGCATTTCGGGCGGCGCATGGCGTCGGAGCTTGGGCGCGACGGCTGGACGGGCTTTGGTCCGGCGGCGGTGGCGGCGCTGGCGGCCCATGGCTGGCCCGGCAACGTGCGCGAGTTGCGCAACGTCGTGGAGCGCGCCGTCTATCGCTGGGAGCGGCCGGGGCCGATCGATGCCATCGAGTTCGATCCCTTCGCCTCGCCGTACCGGCCAGGAGCGGGGCCGGGAGCGGGGGAGCCACGCCCGCCCGAGCCCGCCGAAGCGCCGCCGGCC
>NZ_CAHJWW010000258.1 GCF_903643035.1 Sphingomonas bacterium
TTCCACCGTTCCGGCGCTCGGCCGGGTCCGCAGCGTGGCGTCGCGGCCGCCACCGATTCGCGGTACAAGAGCCGGACCTCACGCCACCGGCTCCGGTTGGGGTGGGGACTGGGGCTGGGGCTGGGGGTGCGGGGGGTGCGGATGGTGGCCGACGTCGCGCCCATGCGCGCCGCGGTCGCGCAGCGACACCCGGCGCGAGAAGCGGTCGATCAGCACCGGCAGGACCAGCAGGATCAGCACCGGCGCCAGCGTCATCCCGCCCACCACCACCAGCGCGAGCGGCCGCTGCACTTGGCTGCCGATCCCGGTGGACAGCGCGGCCGGCAGCAGGCCGATGGCGGCGGCCAGGCAGGTGATGAGCACGGGGCGCAGGCTGGTCTGCACCGTCTGGCTGATCGCCTCGCTACGGGTCATGCCCTCGTCGATCCGCTGGTTGAACGTCGTCACCATCAGGATGCCGTCCATCACCGCGATGCCGAACAGCGCGACGAAGCCGATCGCGGCCGAGATGCTGAACGGCGTGCCGGTCAGCGCCAGCATCAGTACGCCGCCGACCATCGCCATCGGGATGACGCTGAACGCCAGCAGCGTGTCGACCAGCGACGAGAAGTTGGCGAACAGCAGCACCAGGATAAGCCCCAGGCTGATCGGCACGACCACCTCCAGCCGGGCGACCGCGCTCGTCAGGTTCGCCAGCTCCCCCGCCCATTCGAGGTGATAGCCGGCCGGCAGGACGACGGTCCTCTCGATCCTGGCGCGCGCCTCGTCGATCGCGCCGCCCAGGTCGCGGTCGCGGACGCTGAACTTGATCGGGACATAGCGTTCCTGGTGCTCGCGATAGACGAACGAGGCGCCGGACGTCAGCCTGACCGCCGCAACTTCCGACAGGGGCACCTGCACGGGCTGGCCGTTGCCGACCGCGGGCGCGGCGATGGTGATGCGCCGGATCGCGTCGAGGCTGTCGCGCTGGACGGCGGGCAGGCGCACGACGATCGGGAAGCGGCGGTCGGTCGCGCGCTCGTACAGGCTGCCCGAGCTCTGCCCGCCGATCGCCGCCGCGACGGTCTGGTTCACGTCGTCGGGCGTCAGGCCATAGCGGGCCGCGGCGCCGCGATCGACGTCGATCCGCACCGTGGGCTGACCGAGCACCTGCGACACGCCGAGGTCGGCGATGCCGCGCACCCGGGCCATCTCGTCCTTGATGCGGCCGGCGATCCTCTCCAGCGCGGCGAGATCGGGGCCGAAGACCTTGACCGAATTGGCGCCCTTCACCCCCGACGAGGCTTCCTCGACGTTGTCCTGGATGTATTGCGAGAACTCCAGGTCGATGCCGGGGTATCTCGCCTGCAGCCGCGCCTGCATCCGCGCGGTCAGCTCGTCCTTGGTGATGCCGCCCGGCCATTCCTCGTGCGGCTTGAGCGGCGCATAGAACTCCGCGTTGAAGAAGCCGGTGGGATCGGTGCCGTCGTCGGGCCGGCCGTGGGTGGAGATCACGCGCTCGATCTCGGGATAGCCCGCGATGATGGCCCGGATGCCGTTCACCGCCGGCTGTCCCGCCTCAAGGCTGATCGAGCCGGGCAGCGTGGCGCGAATATAGAGGTTGCCCTCCTCCAGATGGGGCAGGAACTCGACGCCCAGCGAGCGGACCGCGACGACCGCGGTCAGGAACAGGATGGCGGTCAGCCCCAGCGTCAGCACCCGGTTGGCGAGCGCGAAGGCGGCGGCGGGCTGGTAGGCGGCGCGCAGGCGGCGCACGATCCACGTCTCCACCTCCTCCAGCCGGTCGGGCAGCATGACGGCCGACAGCACGGGGGAGATCAGGAACGTCGCGACCAGCCCGCCCGCGATCGCATAGGCATAGGTCTTGGCCATCGGCCCGAAGATGTGCCCCTCCACGCCCGTCAGCGTGAACAGCGGCAGGAAGCTCGCGATGATGATCGCCGCGGCGAAGAAGATGCCCCGGCTGACCTCGCCCGAGGCGTGCAGGATCGACGAGAAGCGGCTGGCGTGGGTCGCGTGGCCGTGGCCGGCGGCGATGTTGTGCGATCGTTCGACCATGTGGCGGAAGATCGCCTCCACCATGATGACGCTCGCATCCACCACCAGCCCGAAGTCGAGCGCCCCCATCGACAGCAGGTTCGCCGACTCGCCCTGCACCGTCAGGATCAGCACCGCGAAGGCGAGCGCGAACGGGATCGTCAGCGCGACGATGACCGCGCTGCGCAGATTGCCCAGCACCAGCCATTGCAGCGCGACGATCAGCACGATGCCCTCGACCAGATTGTGCAGGACGGTGTGCGTCGTCACGCCGATCAGCGCGGACCGGTCATACAGCGGGGTCAGCTTCACGCCCGGCGGCAGCACGCCGGTCGTGTTGATCGTGTCGAGCTCCGCCTTCACCAGCCTGATGGTGGGCGCGGACTGCGCGCCGCGCTGCATCAGGACGATGCCCATGACGATGTCGTCGTCGCGCCCCTCGCCGGTGATGCCCAGCCGCGGCTCGTTGCCGATACGGATCGTGCCGACGTCCTTCACCAGCACGGGATTGCCCGCGTTGGTCGTCACCATCGTGTCGCGGATCGCCTGGATCGACTGGATCAGGCCGACGCCGCGCACGATCGCGGCCTGCGACCCGAAATTGACGGTCTGCGCGCCGACGTTGCCGTCGCCCTTGCCGATCGCGGCCAGCACCTGCGCGACGCTGGCGCCGTGCGCGACGAGCCGGTCGTTGTCGACCACCACCTCGTAGGTGCGCAGCTTGCCCCCCCAGCCGGTGACGTCCGCGACGCCCGGGATGCGCTTGAACCGGCGTTGCAGCACCCAGTCCTGGATCGTCTTCAGGTCCATGACCGAATAGCCCGCGGGCGCGGTCAGGCGGTAGCGGAAGATCTCGCCGACCGGGCTGGTGGGCGAGATGGTCGGCTGGGCGCCGCCCGGCAGGTTGCCGAGCTGGCCCAGCCGCCCCAGCACGCGCTGTTCCGCCTCGCGGAAGCCGACGTCGTAGCTGAACTGGATCTTCACGTCCGACAGGCCGAACAGCGAGATCGTGCGAACCGCCGTGATGTTGGGCACGCCCGCGATCGCCACCTCGATCGGCACGGTGACGTTGCGCTCCATCTCCTCCGCGCTGATGCCGGGCGACTGGGTCAGCACCTCGACCATCGGCGGGACGGGATCGGGGTAGGCCTCGATGTTCAGGCCCGCGAACGCCATCGCGCCCGCGCCGACCATGCCGACGAGCAGCACGATCATCAGCACGCGCTGGCGCAGCGCGAACTCGACGATGCGGTTCATGCGCGCGCGCCGCGCCGGACGCCGATCGGGATCACGCGCCGCTGCCCGCCTCGTTGACGAACAGCGCGCCGGCGGTGACGATCCGGTCGCCGCGCTTCAGGCCCGACGCGATGGTGTCGGTCGCATCGGTCGAGTCCGACACCTGCACCGGCTGCGAGTGGAGCAGGCCGTTGCGGCCGACGACCCAGACGCGCGCGCTGTCGCCTTCGTGGACCACCGCCGCCGACGGCACGCGGATCGTCTCCTCCCGGCCGCCCTCCCGGCCGCCCCCGTCGCCGGACGCGGCGCGGCGGATCGCGAAGCGGGCGAACATCTGCGGCTTCAGCGCCAGGTCAGGGTTGGCGACGGTCGCGCGCACGGGCAGGCGATGCGTCGCGGGATCGAGCTGCGCGGCGATGTTGTCGATCCGCGCGTCGAACGCGCGGCCGGGATAGGCGGGGGTGACGACCCGGACCCGGTCGCCGACCCGCACCGACGCGGCATCGCTCTCCGCCAGCTGCGCGATCAGCCAGACGCGGCTCAGGTCCGCGATCGTCATCACCGGCTTGTCGCCGCCCGCGCCGACATACTGGCCGGGCGCCACGTCGCGCGTCGCGACGGTGCCCGCGACGGGAGAGCGATAGGTCGTGCGCGTCGACGAGGCGCCGCCGCCGTCGGAAATG
>NZ_CAHJWW010000259.1 GCF_903643035.1 Sphingomonas bacterium
GATCGGCGCGCACGGCGGCGAGCCGGGCGGCGTCTGCGGCGGTCCAGTGGTCGCCCTGCGCCCCCTTCCAGCCATCGAGGTCCCAGCCGTCCAGCGCGGCGAGCACCGGCCCCGTGCGGTCCGCGACGCCCAACGCGACGAACACCCAGCTACCCTCCTTGCGCCGCTCTGCGAGACCGGCGTCGACCAGGATCTTGACGTGACGCGACACGCGCGGCTGGCTCTGCCCCAGCACCTGGGCGAGTTCCCCGACCGACAGCTCCATCGTACGCAGCAGCGCGAGGATGCGCAGGCGGGTCGCATCGGCCAGGGCACGGAAGATATCGAGCGCGGTCGCCATGACATCACCGTATAAAGATATCTTTATATGACGTCAATCGGTCCGGTGATCGGGACGGGCGGGAGCGAAGCGGCGGGAACCGCGTTGCCCCCTGCGTCCCGGTCGTCATCATCGATCGCCGTCAGTCCACCAGCCAAGGAACGATCCATGCGCCTGTCGCCCATCGCCGCCGCCCTTTCCCTTCTGGCGCTCGCCGGATGCAGCCAGAAGTCGAAGGACGACACCAGCCAGGCGGCGGACAGCATCGCCGCCGACGCGAACACGACCATGTCGCGGGCCGTCAACAGCGTCGACGCGGCCAGCGACAAGGCGTTCGGCAGCGCGCAGCAATCGATGAGCAATGCCGCAGGCAGCATGACCGACGGCGGCAACACGCTCGATCGCGCCGGCGACTCGCTCGACCGCGCGGGCGGTGCGATCGGCAACGCCGCCGATCGGGCCAGCCATGCCACTGGCCGCGCGCTGAAGAAGGCCGGCGACAAGCTCGACCAGTGACGTCGGCAGTGACGGCGGCAGTGAAGCCGGCAGTGACGGCGGCCCGCGTCCGCTCCATCGTCGCGCTGGCGTTCCTGCCCACGGCGATTGGCGCGGCGGGGGGATTGGGCGGTTGTACCCACAGGGCCGACGACCCCGCCGCATTGAGCGCGGACGAACAGGCCCAGCTCAACGACGCGGCCGCGCTGCTCGACGCGAACGGCGCATCGGCCAATGTCGTGGATCCCGATGTCCCGGACAATACGGAGGATGCCTCTTGACCCCTGCCCCGATCCGCCGCCTCGGCAGCTCCGGCCTGTCGATCGCGCCGCTCGTCCTTGGCGGCAACGTCTTCGGCTGGACCGCCGACCGGGCCGCCAGCTTCGCCGTCCTGGATGCGTTCGTCGCCGGCGGTGGAACGATGATCGACACGGCCGACGTCTATTCCGCCTGGGCGCCGGGCAACCGGGGCGGCGAGTCGGAGACGATCGTCGGCGAATGGCTGAGGACGAGCGGCAAGCGCGATCGGGTGCTGATCGCGACCAAGGTCGGATTGCTGCCCGGGGATGGCGGCGAGAAACTGGAACCGGCACGGATCGCCGCCGCCTGCGATGCGTCGCTGCGGCGGCTCGGCACCGACCGGATCGACCTGTATTTCGCGCATCGCGACGACCCGCACACGCCGCTCGCCGACACGCTCGGCGCGTTCGGCCGACTGGTGAAGGCCGGCAAGGTGCGCGCGATCGGGGCCTCGAACTACGACGTCGCGCGGTTGAGGGAGGCGCGCGCGTTGTCGGACGCGCACGGCTTGCCGCGTTTCGACGTGTTGCAGCCCGAATACAATCTCGTCAGCCGCGGGTTCGAGGATGCGGAGCGCGACTTCTGCGTTGCCGGGGATGTCGGCGTGGTCACTTATTCCAGCATCGCCGCCGGCTTTCTCACGGGCAAATACCGGACGCGTGACGACCTGGAGCGGAGCGTTCGCGGCGGCCGGATGGGCAAGGTGTTCGACGGCAAGGGGCCGGCGGTGCTGGCGGCGATGGACGACGTGGCGGACGCGACCGGCGCCACGCTCGCGCAGATCGCGCTGGCATGGCTGCTGGCCAAGCCGGGCGTCACCGCGCCGATCGCCAGCGCCACCGGCACGGGCCAGCTCGACGATCTGCTGGGCGCGATGACGCTGACGCTGGGCGCGGACCAGGTCGCGGCGCTCGACGCGTCCGGCGCCTGACCTCGCCGCATGGCTGAGCACAAGCCGGAGTCCACGCTCGTGCTGGTTGCCGCCCTGGGCTCGAACCTGGGCATCGCGGCGGCCAAGTTCGTCGCCGCCGCGCTGTCGGGGTCGTCCTCGATGCTGACGGAGGGCGTCCACTCGGTGGTGGACAGCGTCAACCAGTTGCTGCTGCTGTGGGGCGGGCACCGGGCGCGCCGCCCGCCCGACCAGTTCCACCCGTTCGGCTATGCGCGCGAGCTGTATTTCTGGGCGTTCGTGGTCGCGATCCTGATCTTCGGGATCGGCGCGCTGGTGTCGGCGTTCGAGGGCTGGCGTCACATCGCGCATCCCGAGCCGCTGCAGGACGCGAGGCTGAACTACATCGTGCTGGGCGTGTCCGCGCTGCTGGAGGGTACGTCGTGGACCGTCGCGATACGGGCGCTCGGGCGCGATAAGGGGCCAGTCGGCTGGTGGCAGGCGATCCGGCAGTCGAAGGACCCGGCGACGTTCATCGTCGTGTTCGAGGATTCGGCCGCGCTGGTCGGCCTGCTCATCGCCGGGATCGGCGTCTGGGCGTCGCACCATTGGAGCGATCCGCGCCTCGACGGGATCGCATCGATCGTCATCGGCGGGGTGCTGGGCGGCGTCGCGCTGCTGCTGGCGCGCGAGGCCAAGGGGCTGCTGATCGGCGAGCGAGCGGACCCGGTGGTGATCGCCGCGATCAGGGACATCGTGGCCGCCCACCCCCAGGTGGCGCAGGTCAACCATGTCCGCACGATCCACACCGGCCCGTCGTCGGTGTTCGCGGCGATCAGCGCGGACTTCGACGACAGGCTGACGATGGGCGAGGCGGAGCGGCTGATCGAGCGGATGGAAGCCGAGCTCAAGCGGGCCGAGCCGATGTTGTCGTCGATCTACATCCGTCCCGAACGGCACGAGGATGCGGCGACGCTGGTGTCGCCGACGGACCCTGAACCGGGCTGATCGGCCGGCTTCCGATACCCGTTGGATTACTATACCATCGGGTTATGATCGTTGCACGCTTCCCCGCCCGCCCGTTCGTGCGGGCAGTCCTCGCGCTGGTCCTGTGGCTCGGGATCGCGCTGCCCGCCTCCGCCGCGGTGACGATCACCTTCTGGAGCCACGAGTTCGGGAACAACTTCCCGCACGCGTTCATCACCATGCGCGGCCACCCCGACCGGGGCGGGGCGCCGGTCGACATGAACATCGGCTTCACCGCGCGACACGTCAGCCCCGCGATCCTGTTCGGATCGGTCGCGGGCATGCTGGAACCCGCGGACATCAACTACATGAAGGGCAGCGACGCGCATTTCTCGGTGGCGATGACCGACGATCAGTATCTCGCGGTGCTGAAGCTGCTCGACGAATGGGGACCAGGTGGTAACCAGCGATACGACATGAACAAGCGCAACTGCGTGACCTTCGTGAAGATCGCGGCCGAGCGGCTGGGGCTGGCGGGCACCGACCAGCCCGGTCTGATGAAGCGCCCGCGGTCCTATCTGGTCGCGGTGGAGGCCGCCAACGCCGGTCGCGTGGCGACGGTCGACCTGCACGGCAAGCAGTATATCGCCGGCCTGACGCCGATCCCGGGTCTCGATCCCGAACTGCCCGTCTTGACCGCGACGGGCGCCATCGCCCCCGCGCTGGCCTTCACCGACACGCACCCGGCGGCTGCCCCGACGGCGGTCATCACCGCCAAATCGATGGAGACGGGCCGGCAGGGGCGCGCGGACACGGCCGCCGAGCCCGCGGCCGGCGGCACAGTTGCCGGCCTCCCTGAGCACATCGAGACGGCTCCGACGAACTAGCACTACTTTGGCAGAGTGAAGGAACTGGGTGGAATCGCGGATGATTCTGGTGGCATGAAGTTGCTGACCGGG
>NZ_CAHJWW010000260.1 GCF_903643035.1 Sphingomonas bacterium
ATGCCTTCCCACCACACGAATGCGCCAACTACCTCCGCAACAGCGGCTACGCTTCAGCTTAGATGGATCAGACTCTAAGGAGGCAGCGTGTGTGGTCACGCGCGCTCGCCTTCGCGACAATCGCCGTCGCGGCTGACGCTGATGGAGAATGTCAAAGGGCGGCAGGACCGAAAGGCCAGCGAGTCTAGCGCGATCGGAAGCTGTAGGGCAGCCGCTGCTTACGGCTGACATCGCCTAATTGCGGGTGTGCGGCCTGTGTGGTTAAGTCGCGCTATGAAGGGCTACAGGAGCGGAGGCTCACCGGGAGGCAAGTGGGGCAGCATCGCGGCCGGGCTTGTCGGCGCCCCCATTTTCTTCCTTCTCATCCTGGTGGACTCGCTTGGCGGCTGCGATCCTGATCGAGAGTGCCACAAAGGCTTTCTGACCTACGTAGCTGTTCCGACTTTCGCAGTCGCGTTGCTGGTCGGGCTGATAGTCAGGATGCTGGTGAACCGCCTCGAACGGAAGGGCAGCTAATCGTCAGCCGATCCGTCTCACCTCACCCGATCCGCTCCGGCACCGCCGCCGCGTCGGCGCTCAGCGCCTCACTCGGGGCGAGCGCTTCCCACGGGAACACGAACCAGTCCTTGGTCGCGGTGCGGTCGATCGTGCGGGCGCGGTAATCCACCCTTTGCGCGGAGACGGCGTTGTCGATCAGCGTCGCGAAGCGGACCGAGCCGTCCGGCGCGCGCGCCGTCGCGAGTCGCTCGCGGAGCAGGCCGATGGTTCGACCCGAATCGTTGATGTCGTCGACGAACAGCAGCCGCTCGCCCGCCGCCGCGCGGGTGGCGAGGCGGACGAGGACGTCGTCGGCGAACTCCTTGACCCGCGCGGACAGGTCGCAGGACAGCGTCGGCAGGCCGGTGGCGTGGCTGAGGTACACCGCCGGCACCAGCCCGCCGCGACCGACGCCGACGACGAAGGTCGGGCGCCAGTCCGCGTCCGCCTCGATCGCGGCGGCGATGGCGAGGACGTCGGCGACGACCTGCGCGTGGGCAACGGGGGTGAAGGTCGTCATGCCGCGAACGCGTCCAGCGCGGCGAGGTGCCGGACCAGCTCGGGCGCGGGCAGGAACGAGCCGAGCAGGCTGTTGCGCGCGAGCGTGACGAGCTGCGCGCGGGTCAGGCCGCGCGCCTGCGCCGTCGCGCGGTAGTTCTCGGCGATGTAGCCGCCGAAATAGGCGGGGTCGTCCGAGTGGATCGTCGCGCGCAGGCCGACGCCAAGCATGCGGTCGATCGGGTGATCCTCCAGCCGCGCGACGTTGCGCAACGCGACGTTGGACAGCGGGCAGACGGTGAGCGTCGTCGCGTCGCGCGCGAGGCGGGCGACGAGCGCGGGGTCCTCCAGCGCGCGGTTGCCGTGATCGATGCGGTCGACGCCCAGCGCGTCGAGCGCTTCCCACACATAGGCGGGCGGGCCCTCCTCGCCGGCGTGGCAGCATAGCCGGAGCCCGCGTTCGCGCGAGGCGGCGAAGACGCGCGCGAACCTGGCGGGCGGATTGCCGACCTCCGACGAGTCGAGCCCGACGCCGACGAAGCGGTCGAGCCACGGCTCGGCCTCGCGCAGCGTCGCGAACGCATCCTCCTCGGACAGATGTCGCAGGTACGACATGATGAGGTAGACGCTCATCCCATGCTTCGTCCGCGCGCCGTCGATCGCGGCGGTGAGCCCCTCCATCACGAGGCCGAACGGGATGCCGCGATGCGTGTGCGTCTGCGGATCGAAGAAGATCTCGGCGTGGACGACGCCGTCGGCGGCGGCGCGGTCGAAATAGGCGGCGGCGAGGTCGTGGAAGTCCTCGGCTGTCCGCAGCACGGCGGCGCCGGCGTAATAGATGTCGAGGAAGCTCTGCAGGTCGGTGAACCGGTAGGCCGCACGCACGTCCTCGACGGTGGCGAAGGGGATCGCGACCTTGTTGCGCTTCGCCAGCGCGACCATCAGCTCGGGTTCGAGGCTGCCTTCAATATGCAGGTGCAGCTCCGCCTTAGGGAGGGCGGCGCAGAAGGTGGCGAGGTCGGTCATGTCAGCGATCCCGTGTTGTGCGTCCTGACTCCGCTCGCCCTGAGCGAAGTCGAAGGGCAGGAACGTGCTTCGACTTCGCTCAGGGCGAGCGGTGGCGGGCGAGGTGCTACACCGCCCTGAGGGCCTGATCGAAGTCCGCGATCAGGTCGTCGGCGTGCTCGACGCCGATCGAGATGCGCACGAGATTGTCGGTGATGCCCAGCGCCTGCCGGCGCGCGTCGGGGACGGAGAGGTGCGTCATGCCGGCGGGGTGCGAGGCGAGCGTCTCCGTGCCGCCCAGCGACACGGCGAGCTTGGCGATCTTGAGCGCGTCGAGGAAGCGGAACGCCTCCGCCTCGCCGCCCTTCAGATATAGCGAGAAGGTGGAGCCCGCGCCCAGGCAGTGGCGGCGGTAGATGTCCGCCTGGCGGGCATCCTCGCCGCCCTCCAGGAAGCCGAGATAGCCGACGCGCGCCACCTTGGGCTGGTCGCGCAGCCAGGCGCAGACGGTCGCCGCGTTCTCCCCGGCGCGGCTCATCCGCAGCTCCAGCGTCTCCAGCGAGCGCAGCAGCATCCAGGCGGTGTGTGGATCGGTGATCGTGCCGATCGTGTTGCGCATCGAGCGGATCGTGTTGATGTGCGCCTTCGAGCCGAGCACGCCGCCCGCGACCAGATCCGAATGGCCGCCGGCATATTTGGTGAGGCTGTAGACGACGATGTCGGCGCCCTGGCGCAGCGGCTGCGCCCACAAGGGCCCCAAGAAGGTGTTGTCGATCGCGATCGGCGGCTTGGTGGGCAGATGCGCGAAGATCGCGTCGCGCGACGCGGCGACCGCCTCGACATCGACCAGCGCGTTGGTGGGGTTGGCCGGGCTTTCCAGATAGATCAGCGCGACGTTGCCGGCGGACGCGCGGGTGAGCACCGCGTCGATCTCGTCGCGCGTGGCGCCGGCGGGGAAGTCGAGGAAGTGGACCCCGAACCGGCCCAGCACGCGCGCGATCAGCGTCTCGGTGGCGGCATAGAGCGGGCCGGAATGGACGATGGTGTCGCCGGGCCGGACGGTGGACAGGAACAGCGTGGCGATGGCGGACATGCCCGAGCTGAACGCGAGCGCGTCTTCCGCTTCCTCCCAGACGGCGAGGCGGTCCTCCAGTATCTCCTGATTGGGGCCGTTGAAGCGTGAATAGACCAGGCCTTCCGCGCCGCCGGGCCGCTTGCCGGTGACGCCCTCGAAATGGCGCTTGCCGGCGGCGGCGTTGGGGAAGACGAAGGTGGAGGTGAGGAAGATCGGCGGCTTGAGGCTGCCCTCCGACAGCGCGGGGTCGAAGCCGTGGCCCATCATCAGCGTCGCCGGGCTGAGCTTGCGCCCACCGATCGCCCGGGGCGTGTCGTCGCGCGGGGCGGGTTGCGAGACGCCGCCGCTCATGTCGGCCTCGGTCTCGTCGGGCGTGTCGGTCATGGCGGGTCTCCTCGGACCGGCCGTAGCCGATCCTCGCCTCGCCGGGGAGGCGTTAGTGCAGCCCGATCAACGCGATCTGGCGGCCATAGTCGGGCTCCTGCGCGTGCGTGGCACGGCGGAAGGAGTAAAAACGATCGGCGTCGGCATAGGTGTCGAGTCCCAGCGCCTCGACCCGGCCGACACCGGCGGCGGCGAGGCGGTGGGCGACATAGGCTTCCAGGTCGAAGCGGTGATGGTGGCGCCGCGCGTCGGCGAAGAAGCGGGCGTTGTCGCGGTCCGCCTGCTCGAACCGGACGCGGAACGCGTCGTCCACCTCGTAGCTCGCGCGCGCGATGCACGGGCCGATCGCGGCGGCGATGCGCGCGCGATCGGCGCCGAGCGCCGTCATCGCGTCCAGCACCGCGTCCGTGACGCCGGCGA
>NZ_CAHJWW010000261.1 GCF_903643035.1 Sphingomonas bacterium
AAGATCGCGTCGCAAGCCTCGAAATCGTCGAGCTGGCAGGTGCCGACGGGCGAGCCGATGCACTGCTTCATGCCGACCGACGTCGTCTCGTGGCACATGTTGGACGAATCGGGGAAGTTCTGGCTGCCGTACATCCGGCCCCATAGCGACCACATGAACGACGTCTCCAGGCTGGCGCGGCCGGACGCGTAGAGGATCACCTTGCCGGGGTCGTATCCCTTCAGCTTCGCGCCGATGTCCGCGAACGCCTCGGCCCAGCTTACCGCCCCGTACCGGTCGGTCGCGGCGTCGTAGCGCATCGGGTGGGTCAGCCGGCCGGCCTGTTCGAGGTCGAAGTCCTTCCAGCCTGCAAGCTGCGTGACGGTGTGCCGGCGGAAGAAGTCGGGGGTGACGCGCAGGCTCGTCAGTTCCCAGGCGGTGGCCTTGGCGCCGTTCTCGCAGAACTCCTCGATATGCGGGTTGGCGGGTTTGCCCCAGGCGCAGCTGACGCACATGAAGCCCTCGGGCTTGTTCTGCCGCTGAAGCTCGACGATCGCGCGGGGCGTGAGCTTTTCCTTGGCGATCACGGCGGCGACCGAGCGCAGCGATCCCCACCCGCCCGCCGGGCCGCCATAGGGATCGACCCCGATGTCCTTGCGATCGCTCATGTCCCAACTCCTTGCTGCGGCGGCACCGTAGCGTGCTCCATAGCGAAGCGCGCGGGCAATATGCTTCATGTCGATCAGCGGACTTGGGCGGGAGCGGGCAGCTACCCATGTTGCAGGTCGGGCAGATCACCCGCTAGGAACCGCCCATGACCACCCACACCACCCGCATGCTGATCCTGGGCTCCGGTCCCGCGGGGCTGTCGGCGGCCATCTACGGCGCTCGCGCCGGGATGAACCCGATCGTCGTCCAGGGCGTGCAGCCCGGCGGCCAGCTGACGACGACCACCGACGTCGAGAACTATCCCGGCTTCCGCGACGTCGTCCAGGGTCCGTGGCTGATGGAGGAGATGCAGGCGCAGGCGGAGCACGTCGGCACGCGCATGGTGTGGGACACGATCACCGGCGTCGACCTGTCGCGCCGCCCGTTCCGGCTGACGGGCGACTCGGGCGACGTGTACGAGGGCGAGGTGCTGGTGATCGCCACCGGCGCGCAGGCGCGCTGGCTGGGGCTGGAGAGCGAGGAGGCGCTGAAGGGCAAGGGGGTCAGCGCCTGCGCGACCTGCGACGGCTTCTTCTTCCGCGGCAAGCGCGTGGCGGTGATCGGCGGCGGCAATACGGCGGTGGAGGAGGCGCTGTACCTCACCAACCACTCGCCCCACGTCACGCTGATCCACCGCCGCGACACGTTGCGCGCCGAGCGCATCCTGCAGGAGCGGCTGCACGCGCATCCGGGAATCACCGTGCTGTGGAACAAGGCGGTGGCCGGGTTCGTGGACGGCGGCGGCGCGGCCGGGCTGGTGGCGATCGACCTCCACGACACCGTCACCGGCGAGCGCAGCCGGATCGACGTGGAGGGCGGCTTCGTCGCGATCGGCCATCATCCGGCGACCGAGCTGTTCCGGGGTCATCTGGAGCTCGACGGGGACGGGTACATGGCGGTCGAGCCGGGGTCGACGCGCACCAGCGTGCCCGGCGTGTTCGCGTGCGGCGACGTGGCGGACAAGGTGTACCGCCAGGCGGTGACGGCGGCGGGCACCGGTTGCATGGCCGCGCTCGACGCCGAACGCTTCCTCGCCCACGCCGCGTTCGAGAGCGACCGGGCCGCTGCAGCGGAACCGGCCGGCGAGAAGGAGAACGCCGAGGCGAGCTGGTAGGCGCGCGTCGCGGTCAGCCGGCCAGCGCCGCCCGGATCGCCGCCTCCAGCGCGGCCGCGTCGTCGGTGCGGGCGAAGCTGTGCGAGTCGGTGGGGATCGTAACGGTCTTCATCATCGGGACCGGGCGAAGCGAGCGGAGCGCCGCGCGGGCGGCAAGCGCGGTCGAGTCGCCGGTCGCCAGCACGATCGTCGTCGGGATGCCGGTGACGCCGGCAAGGAAGCGGGCAGCCAGCGACGGCTGCGGCGATGTGCGAGCGATCGACCGCAAGCCCTTCAGCAACTTGCGAAGATCGACCTGTCCGCTCAACAGCCTCCACCACTGGCGGGGGGTCGCCAGCCGCCCGGCATAGCGCGCGCGGATCGCGGCCGGCGGGGGCATGTCGCCCGCGCCGCGCTCCACGAGCCAGGGATTGCCGAGCACCAGCGCATCGATGCCCGCCGCCCGCCCGAACATTGCCAGCGCGGTCGCCGCGTCGCAATTGCCGAAGCCGACAAGGCGGGTGATCTGGGGCTGCTCGCGCCGGAACGCGGCGGCGGCGGCGGCGATGTCCGGCGCGGATGATGCGTAGCCGCCGTTCGCGCCGCCCGAGTCCCCGACGCCGCGCCGGTCGAAGCGGAACACCGGCACGTCGTCCGCCGCCAGCAGCGCCGCCAGCAGCGCCATGCCGCGATGCGCGCCCGCCCGCACCTCGTTGCCGCCCGACACGATCAGCAGCCCCGTCGCGCCCGCTGCCTCGTCGAGCGTGGCGACCAGCGAAGCCCCCTCGCACGGGACGATCAGCGGTCTTCGCATCTTCTCACCCACTCGGCGATATCGGCGGCAAGCCGTTCAGCGAGAACGTCATCACAGCCCGGCTCCGCCCGCCGCCATGGTGGCGAGCCGGCGAGGTGGCGGTCGGCCGGGCGCGGGTCGCCGCTCAGCCTCACGATGCGTTTCGGCACGTCGGGTGCGTCGTAGGGGGTCGCGCCGGTCAAGGCGGAGAGCAGGTCGGCACAGACAAGATTGCCGGCGATCCGGACCGGCGGATCGGGCGCGGCCTCGGGCGGCGCCGCGCCGGCTTGCGATGGGGGCAGCTTGCGCGTTCGTCCGACCTCCCGCTGCTTGATCCGCTTCAGCTCGCGCAGCAGCGCCGGTCCCTCCTGCGGCGACAGGTGCCAGCGTCCGCGCACCGGCGCGGACAGGTCGAGCAGCGCGCCGCTGCGGATGCCCGCCACGTATACCGCCTTCCCCTCCGCCCCGATCGCAGCCACCGCGGACCCGAAGGCCGAGCGCAGCGCGGACAGCGTCGCGGCCTGCGTCGGCACCAGGCTTTCGCCCTGGCCGGGGAGATCGGGCAGGGCGCTCCCTATGCCCAGCACGGCAAGCGCGCGCATTGTCGCCACCGCCACCGCCCGCGTCCGGTTCGCCTCCTCGAACAGCGGCAGCGCAACCACCACCACCGGACCGTCTCCGGAGCCGAGCCGCATCATCCACTCCTCCCCGCCCGCCCACGCATAGCGGGTGAAGGCGGGATCCCCGCTCAGACCGTCGCCTTGCGCGCCGCAAAGGCGACCAGCGCGCCGAACGTCTCCAGCATCTCGCCGTCGACCTCGTCGTCCTCGATCAGGATCGCCAGGCGGTCCTCCAGTTCGGTCAGCACGCCCGCGACCGCCATCGAGTCGAGTTCGGGCAGCGCGCCGAACAGCGGGGTGTCGTCGCGGAAGGCGGCGACCCGGCCCGGCGGCAGCGAGAGCACGTCGCGCAGCACCGCGCGCACGGTCCGGTCCACGATCGACTGGTCTTCGAAGATCACGCAACTGCTCCGTGGGGGTGGAAGGTGGGGAGTGCGCGCGGCGTAACGGCTGGCGGCGGCGATGGGAAGGGAGGGTGAAAACGGCAACCGTTTCGCGCTAGGACGCACGCCATGCCGCCGCCCGATCCCACGCCGCGCCCGATCGACACGCTGCCCTCGCGCGGGGCGCCGGGCGACGCGGCGCTGATCGAGCGGGGCGGCGTGCTGGACTTCGCGGGGCTGGAGGCCGCCGTCGGCCGGCTGGCCGGCTGGCTTGCCGAGCAGTTCATGAAGTCGAATATGGGCGTTCTCATGAACATCATACTCGGTATCGTCGGGG
>NZ_CAHJWW010000262.1 GCF_903643035.1 Sphingomonas bacterium
AGGCGCGGCGGCCCGACCCGGCGGACCCGGCACGCGGCTTCGCCGACCTCGCCTACGCGCTGGTCCGCGTGCTGGACGAAGACGATCGCGCGGTGGGCCCGTGGGACCCGCGGCTCAGCCCCGACACGCTGCGCGCGATGCTCAAGGCGATGGCGACGCTGCGCGCGTTCGACGAGCGGATGTTCCGCGCGCAGCGGCAGGGCAAGACCAGCTTCTACATGAAGGCGACCGGCGAGGAGGCGGTCGCCGTGCCGCAGGCCTTTGCGCTCGACCGCGACGACATGTGCTTCCCGTCCTATCGCCAGCAGGGGCTGCTGATCGCGCGCGGCTATCCGCTGGTCGAGATGATGAACCAGATCTATTCGAACAAGGGCGACAAGCTGCAGGGCAAGCAGCTGCCGATCATGTATTCGGCCAAGGATCACGGCTTCTTCTCGATCTCCGGTAACCTCGCGACGCAATTCCCGCAGGCGGTGGGCTGGGCGATGGCGTCGGCGGCCAAGGGCGACACGCGCATCGCGGCGGTGTGGTGCGGCGAGGGCTCGACGGCGGAGGGCGACTTTCATTCCGCCTGCACCTTCGCCGCCGTGTACCGCGCGCCCGTCATCCTCAACGTCGTCAACAACCAATGGGCGATCTCCAGCTTCTCCGGCTTCGCGGGCGCGGAGGAGACCACGTTCGCGGCGCGCGCGGTGGGCTATGGCATCGCCGGCCTGCGCGTCGACGGCAACGACGCGCTGGCGGTGTACGCCGCGACGCAATGGGCGGCGGAGCGCGCCCGGCTGAACCACGGGCCGACGCTGATCGAGCATTTCACCTATCGCGCCGAGGGCCACTCCACGTCGGACGATCCGTCGCAATATCGCAGCGCCGGCGAGCCCAACGCCTGGCCGCTGGGCGATCCGGTCAAGCGGCTGCGCGATCACCTGGTCGCGATCGGCGAATGGGACGAGGAGCGTCACGCCGCGCAGGACCGGGAAGTCGCCGAGACCGTCCGCGCCGCGCAGC
The DNA here is from genome assembly GCF_903643035.1 of Sphingomonas bacterium. GTDB lineage: Bacteria > Pseudomonadota > Alphaproteobacteria > Sphingomonadales > Sphingomonadaceae > Sphingomonas. Next base: position 1,009 of record NZ_CAHJWW010000262.1, read on the forward strand.
GCGAGGCGGAGAAAAACGGCATCCTGGGTCACGGGCTGCTGCAGCCGCTCGACACGCTGTTCGACGGCGTGTTCGAGGAGATGCCGTGGCACCTGCGCGAGCAGCAGGCGCAGATGATGGCGGAAGAACGGGCGAGCGGACGGCCATGGGACCGGAAGTGATCCCTGCCGTCATCCCCGCGAAAGCGGGGACCCAGCTCCTGTATGAAGGGAACGGCACGACGGTGGCGATCGAGACGCGCGGCGGAGGCTGGGTCCCCGCGTTCGCGGGGATGACGAGCAATGGCTGAGACCGTCGCCGTGACCGCCCTTCCCACCACCCGCATGAACATGATCCAGGCGATCAACTCCGCGCTCGACGTCGCGATGGCGGCGGACGCGGACGTGATCGTGATGGGGGAGGATGTCGGCTATTTCGGCGGCGTGTTCCGCGCCACCGCCGGGCTGCAGGCCAAATATGGCAAGTTGCGCGTGTTCGACACGCCGATCACCGAGATCGGCATCGTCGGCGTCGCGATCGGCATGGGCGCCTATGGCCTGCGCGCGGTGCCGGAAATCCAGTTCGCCGACTATATCTACCCCGCGCTCGACCAGCTGGTCAGCGAGGCGGCGCGGCTGCGCTATCGTTCGGCGGGCGAGTTCACCGCGCCGATCACCGTGCGCTCGCCCTATGGCGGCGGCATCTTCGGCGGGCAGACGCACTCGCAGTCGCCCGAGGGCATCTTCACGCATGTCAGCGGCATCAAGACGGTGATCCCCGCGACGCCCTATGACGCCAAGGGCCTGCTGCTCGCGGCGATCGCGGACAACGACCCCGTGCTCTTCCTGGAGCCCAAGCGCATCTACAACGGCCCGTTCAACGGCCATTGGGACCGGCCGGCGGAGAACTGGTCCAAGCACCCCGCGGGCGCCGTGCCGACCGGCCATTACCTGATCCCGCTGGGGCAGGCGCGGATCGAGCGTGCGGGCGAGGCGGTGACGATCCTGGCCTATGGCACGATGGTCCATGTCGTCGCCGCCGTGGTCGCCGAACAGGGCGTCGACGCGGAGGTCATCGACCTGCGCACGCTCGTCCCGCTCGACATCGGCGCGATCGAGGCGTCGGTGCGCAAGACCGGGCGGTGCATGATCGTCCACGAGGCGACGCGCACCTCCGGCTTCGGCGCGGAGCTGTCGGCGCTGGTGCAGGAACGCTGCTTCTATCATCTGGAAGCGCCGATCGAGCGCGTCACCGGCTTCGACACGCCCTATCCGCACAGCCTGGAATGGGCGTATTTTCCCGGCCCGGTGCGCATCGGCGAGGCCCTGCGCAAGCTGCTGAAAGACTAGGATGGCCCGCTTCACCTTCAAGCTTCCCGACATTGGCGAGGGCATCGCGGAGGCCGAGATCGTCGCCTGGCACGTCGCGGTCGGCGACCGGGTGGAGGAGGACCAGAACCTCGCCGACATGATGACCGACAAGGCGACGGTGGAGATGGAGTCGCCGGTGGCGGGCACGGTGGTCGAGGTCGCGGGCGCGGTTGGCGACCAGATCGCGATCGGCGCGGCGCTGGTGGTGATCGAGACGGACGCGGAGGCGGGCGGGACCGAGGTCGAGGCGCAGGCCGAGGCGGAGAACCCCGGGCGGGAGGAGGTAGGGGCCCTCTCCCTCTCCCCTTCAGGGGAGAGGGATGAGACGCCGAAGGCGGCGATGGGAGAGGGGCCGTCCGGAACGTCTCCTACGGCCCCTCTCCCGACCTTGCTACGCTCGGCCACCCTTCCCCCTGAAGGGGAGAGGGAACAGGTCCTCGCCTCCCCCGCCGTGCGCCTGCGCGCGCGCGAGCTGGGCGTCGACCTCGCGCAGGTGAAGGTCGCCGACGGCGATCGCGTCCGCCACCAGGACCTCGACGCGTTCCTGCGCTATGGCGCCGGCCAGGGCTATCACGCTCCCGGCGCGTCGCGGGCGCGGCCCGACGAGCAGGTGCGCGTGATCGGCCTGCGCCGGCGCATCGCGGAGAACATGGCCGCCGCCAAGCGGCACATCCCGCACTTCACCTATGTCGACGAGATCGACGTCACCGAGCTGGAAGCCGCGCGCGCGGCGCTCAACGCCGATCGCGGGGAGCGGCCGAAACTGACGCTGCTGCCGCTGCTGATCGTCGCGATCTACCGCTCGCTGCCCGATTTTCCAATGCTCAACGCGCGCTACGACGACGAGGCCGGGATCGTGACCCGGTCGGGCCGCGTCCATGTCGGCATGGCGACGCAGACCGACGCGGGGCTGACCGTTCCCGTCATCCGCGACGCGCAGGACCGCAACGTCTGGCAGCTCGCGACCGAGATCGCGCGGCTCGCCGACGCCGCGCGGGCGAACAGGCTCACCTCGGCCGAGCTGGGCGGGGGAACGATCACCGTCACCTCGCTGGGACCCCTCGGCGGCATCGCGACGACGCCCGTCATCAACCGCCCGGAAGTGGCGATCATCGGCCCCAACCGCATCGTCGAGCGGCCGGTGTTCCGCGGCGACGACGTGGTCCGCGCCAAGCTGATGAACCTGTCGATCAGCTGCGACCATCGCGTCGTCGACGGCTGGGACGCGGCGTCCTATGTCCAGGCGCTCAAGCGGCTGCTGGAGACCCCCGTGCTGCTGTTCGCGCCCGGGTGATCGCGCGGCGCGCGCGAGGAGGAGAAAGCCGTGTCCGTCACCACCATCCATGAGGGCCATGTCGCGGTCGTCGGCTTCGCCCGGCCGCCGCACAACCATGCCGATCTGGCGCTGCTGACGGCGATCGGCACCGCGTTCGACGCGGCGGACGCCGACCCGGCGGTGCGCGCGATCCTGCTGCGCTCCGACGGCCGCGTGTTCTGCGCCGGCGCCGAC
>NZ_CAHJWW010000263.1 GCF_903643035.1 Sphingomonas bacterium
CCCGCCGCCGCCGGCCAGCCCGCCGCGGATGCGGGCCTCGCCCAACCGGCGTCCGGCCTGCCCGACGCGCCGGCGGCGACGCAGCAAGACGCGCAGGACAACACCGTCGGCGACATCGTCGTCACCGCGCAGAAGCGGTCGGAGAACCTTCAGCGCGTCCCCATCGTCATCACCGCCGTCAGCGGCGCGCAGCTCGCGACCGCGGGGGTGACCGCGCTGGCGACGCTCGGCACGGTCGCGCCGGGCCTGAACGTGCGCACCGCCGGCGGCGGCGTGTACCAGCCCTCGATCCGCGGCATCGGCACATCGAGCAACGTAGTGGAGAACCCGGTCGCGCTCTACATCGACGGCGTCTACCTGGCGCAGCAGCGCGAGGGCAGTCGCGAGCTGCCCGACGTGGAGCAGGTGGCGGTGCTCAAGGGGCCGCAGGGCACGCTGTTCGGCCGCAACGCGACCGGCGGCGTGATCCAGGTCACCACGCGGCGCCCGAGCCAGCAGTTCGCGGCCCAGGGCAAGGCGGAGATCGACAATTACGCGACGTTCCGCGGCAGCGGCTTCGTGTCGGGCGGGCTGGCGTCCGGCGTGGCGGCGAGCCTGTCGGCCGACTTCACGACGCAGGGCGACGGCTACGGCCGCAACCAGGTGACCGGGCACGACACGTTCCAGATTGCCCACGCGGTGGACGTGCGCGGCAAGCTGCTCGTCGAGCCGGACGCGGCGACGTCCGTGCTGCTGATCGCCGACTATCTGGACCGCAAGGACTACACCTACAGCTTCGTTCCCTATCCCGGCACCAGCTTCAGCGTTCCCTTGTCCGGCAGGCTGTCCGGCCCGCGCGACACCCTGTCGGTCACCGATCCCTACTCGTCCTTCCGCGGCGGCGGCATCAGCATGACGGTGGAACGCGACCTGAGCTTCGCCAAGCTCGTGTCGATCACGTCCTACCGGCAGGGCGGCAGCGATTACACGTTCGACGACGTGCCTACAGGTCAGCCGGTGTATATCTTCACCTTGCCGTCGGGCGATGGGTCGAACAAGTCGTTCAGCCAGGAGGTGCAGCTCGTCTCGGCGAAGAACGGTCCGGTGACCTACACGGCCGGCGTGTTCTACTTCTACAACCGGAACTCCGTCGAGCCGGTCGTGCGGCAGTTCTACCCCATCTACTACAACCTGCTCGCGACGGCGGCCACGCTCGCCGCGGCCAATCCCAGTCCGAACCAGTCGACGTACACCTACGGCTCCGAGCGGACGCAGTCGGTGGCGCCATTCGGCCAGCTCGGCATCCGGCTGTTCAGGGACACGAACCTCACGCTCGGCGGCCGGTTCACCTACGAGCAGCGGGTGCTGAACGGCAGCGTGACGGCGAACCGCTACAGCGGCGTGACGATCACGACGCCCTACAATCCGACCCCGCTGACGATCAACAAGCCGACCTGGCGCATCGCGCTCGACCACCAGTTCGGGCCGGACGTGCTCGGCTACGTGTCGTACAATCGCGGCATCAAGAGCGGCGGGTACAACATCCTCAACCCCGCCAACCCGGCCTATCTGCCCGAACAGCTCGACGCCTATGAGGCGGGGCTGAAGACCGAGCTGTTCGGCCGGCGGCTGCGCTTCAACGCCGGCGGCTTCTATTACGACTACACCAACGTCCAGGTCACGCAGTACGTCGGCGTGTCGCAGACGATCGTCAACGGCGCGAAGGCGCGTCTGTACGGCCTGGATGTCGACTTCAACGCGCGGGTCACGTCCGAACTGTCGCTCAGTGGCGGGCTGGAGGCGCTGCACGCCCGGTTCACCTCCTATCCCGGCGCGGTCGGCAGTACGCCCAAGGCGACGGGCGGCGCGACCTTGGCGGCGGCGCCGGGCATCAACGCGGCCGGCAACCGCCTTCCGCAGTCGCAGGCGTTCGTCGGCACGCTGGCCGTGGACTACGACAAGCCGGTGTCGTTCGGGACCATCCACGCCAACGTCACCGCCAACTACAATGGCGACTACAAGGTGGAGGCGGATAATTTCCTGACCCAGGGCGCGTACACGCTACTCAACGCCTCGTTGGCGTGGCGGCCGCGCGGCGACCATTATTCGGTGACGATCTTCGCGCGCAACATGCTGGACGCGACCGTGCTCAACAACGTGTCCAGCCAGGCGATCGGCTACCCCACCTCCTACGCCCAGCCGCCGCGCACCTTCGGCATATCGGGCAAGTTCACCTACTGAACCGGCTTCGCGAAGGGGGCGGGGGCGGAAGGGGCGGGCGGGTCACCGGACGGCGTCCGCCCCGCCCACCGCCGCCCCGCCCAGAATCAGCGCGCGCTCGAACACCGCTTCGAACATCGGGCGGGTCAGCTTGCCGGTGTTCTGGTTGTACCGCGAGCAGTGATAGCTGTCGATCAGCACCCGCCCGTCGGGCATGACGTGCTCCGCCCCATGCCCGAACTTCGCCTTGGGCAGCCGCCCGCCCAGCCTGCGTACCTTCGCGGTCCGCCTCGACGCTCCCTTCATGTACTTGCGGTCAGCGAGGCCCATTGCTGTTATCTCCCCTGTTAGCGATTGCTGGAACTGGTCTTTTCTGAGCTGCTCCGGGCTGGATGGGCACGCTCGAGCGGTTTCGCTCGATGAATGGAGTCAGGCTCAGGCGTGGTGGCGCGATCTGATTGATTACCCAGAACAGGGCCATCAGCGTGAACGGCGCGATCGTGATCCCGACGGCGAAGCTGAGCCCCAGGCGAAGGACGAACTGCCATAAACTCAGCCCGAGCGGTCGAAGCTGGTATTCACGGGCGAGCCGCTGGAGGTGGTCGGCGGCTTCCTCCATCGAGCGTCGATTGGCGCTGATCGTGTCCCGCACGAGGTTGTTGATGGGCGAGCCGTCGCCCACCAGCATGAGGGTAAGGTGCTGGCTCGCCATGTCGGACGCGAGCTTCCGGATGACGTTGGCGTATTCGAGGAGGACTTCGGCTTCCGTCTGCACCGGGTATGCCGAAGAAGGTGGCGGGGACTTGCGGAACATCATCGCGCCGCGCTCCAATCGGCACGGGCTGGGGAGAGAAGCAGCACGGCCACTGCCGCTCGGACATCCGCGAACGTAGGTCGCGCGTGGGCCGGAATCCGGACGGTCTGGTAGCCGGCACGGAAGGTCATCGCGTCTCGGGCCATGTCGCGCGACAGAACGTGGCTCCAGTCGTCGACCTCGATCAGCGCGACGATCGCGCCATTCGTCCGATCCTGCGCGACGAAGTCGACGATTTTCTGAGAGAAGGCATTCCGGTCGGAGAGGCGACGACGGCGGAAGGGGCTGTCAGGAGCGGTCAGCAGCGCGCCCATAGCCACCTGGGCATGTATCCGGCATTGAGGCAGCACCCGCTCCAGCGTGGCGAGCATGGCCTGCTCCCGCTTGGTCAGGAAGCGTTTGGCGACTGGCCTTGGAGGCCCGAGCCGCAGTCCTGCACCCTGCAGCATGATGGCCAAGGTCATCACCACCACGATCATCGCGAAAGGGTGCGCGGCCAAGTGGGCGGCGAGGTAGCCGAACCAGCTGTTCGGATGGCCGGTCGTGAGGAGCTGGGTCATCGGTCGGCTCACAGATCCAGGTTGAGGTTTTTCTCGGGAAGGCCGGGAGTCTGCCGATCCCGGACCTGCGCCGGCAGCGGTCGGCTGATGTCGTGCTTGTTGTCCGGAGGTGAGATCGTCAGATCGTCGCCGTTCGCCCGAGCCGCGACCTCCTGCAAATCGTCGCGCCACTCGTCCCAGCGCTTGCTGTCGTGGTCACCGGCGAGGTCGGACGGGATTTCATGGCTCGACCAATCGGAACTGGACGATCCCATCCGTGGCAGCTCGGCGTCGACCGAATGATCGAGGT
>NZ_CAHJWW010000264.1 GCF_903643035.1 Sphingomonas bacterium
TTTGGCGGAGGCGGCGGCGGCGGCGGCGGGCGGGGCGGCGCGGGCGGCGGGCGGCTCCAGTTCGCCTTCTACCACACCTGGTATTTCGAGGACACGGTGCTGGTCCGCGCCGGTGGCCCGCTGCTCGATGCGCTGAACGGCGACGTGATCGGCAGCGGCGCGGGCTCCGGGGGAGGACAGCCGCGCCACCAACTGGAGGGGCAGGCCGGCTATTCCAACAACGGCCTCGGCATCCGCGCCTCGGCCAACTACCAGACCGCGACCCTCGTGCGTGGCGGCGCGGCGGCGGGAGCGGCCGCCACCGACGGCACGCTCGATTTCTCCAGCCTCGCGACCTTCGACCTGCGGCTGTTCGCCGACATGGGTCAGCAGCTGAAGTTCGTCGTCCGGCACCCCTGGGCGCGCGGACTGCGGCTGACGTTCGCCGTCACCAACCTGTTCGACGGGCGCCAGCGGGTGACCGACGGCACCGGCGCGACGCCGGTCAGCTACCAGCCAGCCTATCTCGACCCGCTGGGCCGCGCGGTCCGGCTTAGCCTGAGGAAGCAGCTGTACTGACGGCGAGGACGGATGCCCTGTCCCGCGGGCCACGTCCTGTGGCAGAGAGGCGCGATGAGAGCCGTTCCCCACGCCCGCCCCGACCTCGAACGCCTGTTCGGGCGCCCGTGCGCGAGTTTCGCGAAGTCCGTGCCCGCGACATGAGCTCCACCTCCGATGTCCTGATCGTCGGGTCGGGCGCCGCCGGCCTCACCGCCGCGCTCACCCTGGCGGACCGCTTCCGTGTGACGGTGCTCGCGAAGGGCGCGTTGAACGAGGGGTCGACCGCCTGGGCGCAGGGCGGCATCGCCGCCGTCCTCGAACCCGGCGACACGTTCGCCAACCATGTCGAGGACACGATGGTCGCGGGCGCCGGGCTCAACGACCGCGATGTCGTCGAGTTCGTGATCGGCGGGGCGCCCGCGGCCATCGAGCGACTGGTACGGCTCGGCGTACCGTTCGAGACGGACGGAAACGCCCTTCACCTGACGCGCGAGGGCGGTCATTCCCACCGGCGCATCGTCCACGTCGCCGATGCGACCGGCTGGGCGGTGCAGGAGGCGCTGCAACGCGCGGCCGAGGCGCATCCCAACATCACGTTGCTGCCCGACCGCGTCGCCATCGACCTTGCCACCAGCCGCCACGAGGAACGCTATTCCGGCGCCGGCACCGTCTGGGGCGTCTATGCGGTCGAGCGCACGTTGGGCCACGTCGAGCTGCACACCGCGCGCGCGACGATCATGGCGACCGGCGGCGCCGGGCGCACGTACCTTTTCTCCACCGCGCCGCGCGGCGCGACCGGCGACGGGATCGCGATGGCGTGGCGCGGCGGTTGCCGCATCGCCAACATGGAGATGATGCAGTTCCATCCGACCTGCCTCTATGATCTCGACGTCAAGAACTTCCTGATAACCGAGGCGGTGCGCGGGGAAGGCGGGCGGCTGGTCAACCCGCGCACCGGCCACCGCTTCATGCCCGACATCGATCCGCGCGCCGAGCTTGCCCCGCGCGACGTGGTGGCGCGCGCGATCGACGCGGAGATCAAGCGCGACGGGCTCGATTACGTCCATCTCGACATCAGCCACATGCCCGCGGCGTTCGTGCGCGGGCACTTCCCCAACATCCACGAGAAGCTGCTGGGGCTGGGCATCGACATGACGCGCCAGCCGATCCCGGTCGTGCCGGCGCAGCATTACACCTGCGGCGGGATCGTGGTCGACCGCGACGGGCGCACCGACCTGCCCGGGCTGTACGCCGCCGGCGAATGTACCGAATCCGGCCTGCACGGCGCGAACCGGCTGGCGTCCAACTCGCTGCTGGAATGCTTCGTGTTCGGCGAGGCGTGCGCGACGGACATCGCCGCGCGCTGGGACACCCTGCCCCCCGTGCCCGCGATCCGCCCGTGGGACGAGAGCCGCGTCACCGACTCGGACGAGGAGGTGGTCATCAAGCAGAACTGGACGGAGATCCGCCGCTTCATGTGGAACTATGTCGGCATCGTGCGCACCACCAAGCGGTTGCAGCGCGCCGCGAGCCGCATCCGCCTGCTACAGGAGGAGGTCGCGGACTATTACGGCCACTTCCGCGTGACGCCCGACCTGATCGAACTGCGCAACCTGATCCAGACCGCCGAACTGATCGTCCGCTCCGCGCTGCAACGCCACGAGAGCCGCGGGCTGCATTACGTGCTCGACTGGCCCGGGACGCTGCCGGACGCCGTCGACACCGTGCTGGTGCCCTGAACGGGCCGGACAGCCCCGGCACCACTCGAATTGCCGTCACGGGCGCTCCTCCGGCGCTCGGGTGAGGCCCAGCCGGCGGATCAGCGGCCCCATCGTCAGTCCTTGGACGAAGATCGAGAAGGCCACCACCGCGAACGCCACGACGACGATCGTTCCGCGCTCGGGCACCTGGCGGGGCAGCGCCAGGGCGAGCGCCAGGGCGAGCGCGCCACGAAGCCCGCCCCAGAACAGCACATGCTTGTAGGCCCAGGGCACCGCGAGGCGCGTCCGGGCGAAGGCGAGCACGACCGGGTACACCGCCAGCGCACGCCCGGCGAGCGACAGGACGACCGCCAGCAGCGCCGCCTCGATGACGAAACCGACCGGCATCGTCGCCTCCTGCCCGCCGATCAGCAGGAAGATCGCCGAGTCGATGAGGAAGGCGACATACTCCCAGTGCCTGAGCACGCCGCGCCGGCCCTCGTCGCTGATCGAGCCGACGAAGCCCCAATTGCCCATCACCAGCCCGGCCGCCAGCGTCGCCAGCACCCCCGAACAGCCGAAATGCTCGGCGACCAGAAAGGCGCCATAGGCGATGAGCGTGGAGATCATGACCTCCACCAGCCGGTCGCTGGTGCGTCCCGCGATCAGGATCAGCGGCACCGCCACGCCGACGCCGATGCCGATGCCGCCCAGCGAGGTGCGGACCAGCTCCCAACCGATGCCGCCGACACTCACCGCCCCGCCGCCGGCGATCCCGCTGAGGATCGCGAAGGCGACCGCGGCGACGCCGTCGTTCAGCAGGCTCTCCGACTCCACCAGCAGGTGTAGTCGCGGCTCGACCGTCCATTGCCGGAAGGCGGCGATCACCGCGACGGGATCGGTGGCGGCGATCAGCACGCCGAACAGGCCCGCCCCGATCCAGCTCCATCCCGCCCAATAGTGCATGCCCGCCGCCACCACGCCCGCGGCGAGCCCAACGCCCAGCGTCACGAGGGCGAGCAGCAGCGGCAGTTCGCGGCGCAGCGGCGACCACGGGATCTGGATCGCGGCTTCGAAGACGAGCGGGGGCAGCAGCACGAAATAGATCAGCTCGCGCGTCAGCGGCGGTGATATCCCGGGCGCGACCAGCGCCACGGCCAGCCCGGCCGCGACCAGCCCCACGCTGTAGGGCAGCCGCAACCGCTGGCACGCGAGCGCCACTAGGGTCGCCAGCCCGAGCATCCCGCCGATCATCAGGAAAATGGTCTCGTCCATCCCCACCCTCTTTCACGACGCGCGGCGCAAGACCACCGGTTTGGGCGGATCCGCCCGGAGCCGGACCGGCCCCGCGACCCTCGCAGCGACCGGCACCGCAACTGGACCCGCTTCAGCCGCGGTTCACCGCATGGGCCGCAACAGCCCGCTTTTCCTGATGAATGCTTCCGCAAGAGTGGTACCGCCGATGGCGGGCGAAGATCATGTCGGTGATGATACGGGAATGATGACCAGACCAAGCGTTCGTCGTTGCATGTCGCCCGCGATCGTCACCGCCCTGTCGGCGGCGCTCGCCGGCTGCGGGCCGTCCGGCCATCCGGGCGCCGGCGCCCGGATG
>NZ_CAHJWW010000265.1 GCF_903643035.1 Sphingomonas bacterium
CGCCGCGCCCGACCACCCGCGCGTCGAGGTTGACGAGCCCGACGCCGACGCCCGGCCGCGCGGCGTGGAGCACCACCACCGGCCTGTCGACCGTCCCCGTCACCCGCGCGGTCAGCGGGCCGTACTGCGCCGAGAAGGCGTCGGCGGAGGCGAGCACGCCGCCCCTGGGATCGTAGCGCCCGTCCCCGCGCGTCACGCGGAACCGCGGCGCGGCGAGGCGCAGGTTGCGGAAGGTGGCGATCCCGTCCGGCGAATAGCCGAAATCGGCGCTGACCGACGCGTTGCCGCCAAGGAAGGTCCTCGCGCCCGCGTTGGTGATCCTGACCGTCTGCGCGGCGACGTGGCCGACGATGCCGAAGCCGCCCTTCGGCCCCGGCGCGGGGACCAGGCGCGCGTCCGTCTGGAGGTTGACCACGCCCAGGCCGGCGACGGCATAGCCGTTGATCCGGCCCTTGAGCGCGCCCGTGTAGCGTCCCGTCTTCAGGTCGGCGGCGACGACCGCGGTCGCGTCGATCCTGTCGGAGCGCAAGTGGAGGTTGTCCGACAGCAGCCGGGTGCCGCCGTTGATCGCGACGTCGCCCCGGATCGCGACGTTGGTGACGAGCCCGCCCAGGGCCGGGTTCAGCCCCGTGATCGCCCGCGCGCGCGCGTTGACCGGCAGCAGGATGCGCGCCGTATCGACGGTCGCGCGACCCTCGGCATAGACGCCGTCCACGCCCGTCGTGCCGAACCGCAGCTGGTCGGCGAGAATCTTGTAGTCCACCGTCGGCGTCCGGAACGCGCCGTTCAGCGCCAGCTCCGCATGGAGCCCCCGGCCGGCGAGGTTGGGCGCGACCGCGCCCGGCGTCAGCAGGTCCGCGCCGACCTTGAAATTGGCGAAGGACGATCGGGCGAGATCGATCAGGCCGTTGCCCGCCACCGCCAGCGCGTCGGAGCGCAGCGAGAAGCGCGTGTCGGCCCTGCGGTCGGCGAGCGCGGTGTGGACGTCGACGGACAGGTCGGGCGCGGTCAGCCGCGCGGCCGGGCCGGCGAGGTACAGCCCGGGATGGGTCAGGCCGTGGAGGTCGACCGTCCCGCTGCGCGCCGTCAGGCGGAGGTCCGCGAGGCTGGCGCCGCCCAGCGTCGAGGCCAGCCGGCCGTTCCACGCCTTCCACGATCCGCGCCCGTCCACCGACAGCGTCAGCGGCTTCGTCAGCGACGCGAGCCCGGTGATGACGCCGCCCGTCGGCGCGTCCAGCTTCACGTCGATGGCCAGCCTGTCGTCGTCGGGCACCGCGTCGAGGACGAGGTGCAGCCTGTCCCCGCCCGCGACGCCGGGCGCGGCCGCCCCGCCCGCCTCCTTCAGCGCGCGGCCGTCCACCAGCAGCTGCGCGCGCCGGTCGGCGATATGGGCATGGCCCTCGATCCGCGCGATGTGGCGCGCGCCCGCCACCGGCGCCTCCAGCACCAGCCGGTCGACGCGCAGGTGGTTCACGTCGATGTCGAGGTCGGGCAGCGTCGGCGTGCCCGGCGGGCTCGGCGGCGTCGCCTTGAGCTGCGGGTTGCGCGCGAGCGTCACGAGGCCGGCGGTCAGGTCGCGCACGTCGACATGGTTGCGGACGAACGCGAACGGCCGCCAGTCGACGCGGAGCTGCGGCGAGGTCGCGAACACGCCCCTGGGATCGCTGACGCGGACGTCGCGAAGCTCCATCCGGCCATAGAGCGACCCGTCGATCCGCCCCACCTTGATGCCAAGGCCGCTCGCCGTCGTGTAGTTGCCGATCTGGTCGGCGACGAACCGCCGGCCCGGCGCGGTGTCGATCCCGAACGCCACGACCAGCACCAGCACGACGAGCGCGAGGAGCGCCCAGCCGGCGCCCTTGAGGATGCGCCGCCACAGCGGCCGCGCCGCCGGCGCCGGCGCCGGCGGATGGTCGAGGGCGTCGCTCGCCATCAGAACGCCTGTCCGATCGAGATGTAGAGCGCGATCTTGCCGTCTCCGGGCCGGGGGTTGAGCGGCGTCGCGACGTCGATGCGGAACGGCGCGAAGTTGGTGTAGAACCGGCCGCCGATGCCCGCGCCGAACCGCGGCGAGCTGAACTTGGGCCTGCTGCTCTCATAGGCGTTGCCGCCGTCCAGGAACGGCACGATGCCGAAATTGCCGAACCGGTAGCGCGCCTCGATCGAGAACTCGTCCAGGCTGCGCCCGCCGACCGGATTGCCCTGCGGATCGAACGGCCCCAGCCGCTGGTAGCCATAGCCGCGCACCGAGCCGCCGCCGCCGCCGTAATAGCGCCGCGACGGCGCGAGGTCGTCGCGCGCGATCCCCAGGATCGAGGCGACGCGCAGCCGCCCGGCGAGCACGAGGCTGGACGACACCGACCGGTAGTAGCTGCCGTCGAGCTGGAGCCGGGCATAGGGGCTGACCGATCCCTGCACCGACGTCTCCGGGCTGCCGGTCAGCGCGATGCGATAGCCCCTGGACGGGTTGAGCAGGTTGTCCGACGTGTCGAACTGGACCTGTGCCGGCAGCGCGGCGATTAGGTAGTTGCGGCGCGTCCGGTCGCCCAGGCCGAAATCGTACACGCTCTCGTTCGTGCCCGCGATCTCGCCGCCGTAGTAATAGGTGATGCGCTTCTGCCAGATCGGCGTCGACACATAGCTCCACCGGGCCGACACGGTCGCGGTGAACGCGTTGAAGGCGTCGTAGTTCGTGTGGTCGACCGAGACGAGGGCGCTGAACGTCCGGTCGCGCCGGCCCGCGTTCGAGCGGCGGAAGTTGGCGGACGCGCCCTGCTCCTGCGAGCCCGCGATCCCGGTCAGGATCAGCGCGCCCTCCTCGGGGAAGCGGTTGCGGTCGGTGTAGCTGCCCGTTAGGCTGAACCCCTGGCCGGTGGCGTATCCCGCCTGCCCCGCCAGCGCGTGCTCCGGCCCGATCGCCTGGCGGACCAGCAGGTCGATCCTCTCCGTGCCGTCGGGCTCGATCACGCCGGTCCGCTGCGGCTCCACCGAGATCGACGAGAACAGCCCGGTCGCCACCAGCGCGTCGCGAAGGTCGTCGCGCAGCCGGCTGTCGTACAGCTGACCCTCCCTGAAGCGCGGGAAGACGTCGAGGTGCGGCAGGCCGAACACGTCGTCGCCGGTCGTGGCGATCCGGCCGAACGACGATCGCGGGCCGGTGTCGACGGGCAGCGTATAGTCGCCCGTGAACGCCCGCTCGTCGAGCAGGATGTCGCGGTCGCCCACCTTGACGAACGGATAGCCCTGCTGCGGCAGCGTCAGGCTGACGTTCGCCTCCGACCCCTGCACGCGCAGCGCGTCGATCGGGTCGCCCGTCGCCAGCGGCAGCTCGCGGCGGACGAGGTCGGGCGGCGTCGTCGGCCCGGTGTTCACCGTGACCTTGCCGAGCCTGTAGAGCGTTCCGGGCACCGCGGTTACCGTGACGGCCAGCGTCGACCGCTCGCCCGCCGGCACCTGAGCGACGACGGACGTCGCGGTGCCGTCGTAATAGCCGAGCGACTTCATCAGCCGCACCGCCAGCGCCTCGTCCTCCCTCGCGCGGGCCGTGACCTGCGTCGCGTTGTCCGCCTTGCCGTGGCCGCCCCGCAACGCCGACAGCGCCTGCCACGACGACTTGAGGTTCACCTTGTCCAGCCCCTCGATGCGCGTGTCGTAGCGGATCCTGGGCGCGTTCTTGTCGCGGACGTCGGCCGCCGTCTCCAGCGGCGCGGTGTCGAAGCTGGCGAGCGGCGTCAGCGGCTGCGCCAGCTGGGGATCGCCGGGGCCGGTCGGCGGCAGCGTGTCGGAGGGCGCTGTGGACGCCGGCGCCGGGGTGGCGGCCGGAGCAGAGGCGGCGGA
>NZ_CAHJWW010000266.1 GCF_903643035.1 Sphingomonas bacterium
GCCACCGCCGCGATAGCCGCCACCACCGCCGCCGAAGCCGCCGCGATCACCGCCGCCGCCGAAGCTGCTGCCACCACCGAAGCTGCTGCCGCCGCCGAAGCCGCCGCGATCACCGCCGCCGCCGAAGCTGCTGCCGCCACCAAAGCTGCTGCCGCCGCCGAACTCCTCGCCGCCGCCGAAGCTGTCGCGCTTGTCGCGGCCACGCCCGCCACGGTTCCCGCGGCCACCCTTGTCGAAACTCATATGCCCTGTTCGTCTTCCACGTGCGCCCGGCTTTACCTGTCAAGAACCCGAGCCGGACGACGGACACGAGCCTTATAAGGCGCCGTTCCACGGTCGCCTCATTTTCGCCTTATCGCATTTTTCATCTTCCCGCGAGGGAGATTCGTTGCCGTCTCGCAGCCAATCGGATGATAGCCGATCCTTGCGCGCGCGCGGCCTGACCGGCACAGCCGCGCGATGACCCAGCTGCTGACCGATCCCGCCGCCTGGCTCGCGCTCGCCACGCTGGTGCTGCTGGAGGTGGTGCTGGGGATCGACAACCTGGTCTTCATCTCGCTGCTGTCGAACAAGCTGCCGGCGGCGAACCGGACGCGGGTGCGCAGGGTGGGCATCGGGCTTGCGCTGGTGCTGCGGCTCGCCTTGCTGTCGGGCATCGCGTGGCTGACGCGGCTGACCGCGACGGTGATCGACCTCGGGCTGAGCGGACCGCCCGACGCGAGGGGGGAGCCCAGCTTCTCGACGGACTTCTCGTGGCGCGACCTGATCCTGATCGGCGGCGGATTGTTCCTGCTCTACAAGGCGACGCAGGAGATCCACCACACGCTTGAGCGTCCGGGCGAAGGCCAGGGCGAGGGCAAGGATCCGGGCGGCGGGCATGGGAAGGACGGTGGCGGCGGCGGCGCCACGCTGTCGGTCGGTTCCGCGATCGTCCAGATCCTGTTGCTCGACATGGTGTTCTCGATCGATTCGATCCTGACCGCGGTCGGCATGACCGACCGGCTGCCGATCATGATGGCCGCGGTGGTCATCGCGGTGGGCACGATGCTGCTGGCCGCCGACCCGCTGGCGAACTTCATCGCGCGCACGCCGTCGGTGGTGATGCTGGCGCTGGCGTTCCTGATGATGATCGGGCTGGTGCTGGTGGCGGACGGGTTCGGCGTCCACGTCCCGAAGGGCTATATCTACGTGGCGATGGCGTTCTCCGTCGCGGTCGAGGCGCTGAACCTGGTGAGGCGGCGGCGACTGGAATAGCCGCCGACGCGGCCCGACAATGGCGGCCCGGCCCTCCCCTGCCCCATTGAGCCGCCGCGCCCGCCCCGCTAGGGCCGCGCGATGGCAGTCCATATCCACGAGGGGGACCTCCCCGAGGCGACGCTCTTCTCTCCCGGAACGGCGATCGCGGTCGATACCGAGACGATGGGGCTCATGACCCCGCGCGACCGGCTGTGCGTCGTCCAGCTGTCCGACGGCGGTCCGGATGGCAAGGGGGGCGACGAGCATCTGGTGCGCTTCGCCCCCGGCAGCGACTATGCCGCGCCGCGGCTGAAGGCGGTGCTCGCCGATCCCGACCGGCTGAAGCTCTATCATTTCGGCCGTTTCGACATCGCCGCGATCCGCCACTACCTAGGCGTTGTCGCCGCGCCGGCATGGGACACCAAGATCGCCTCGCGCCTCGTGCGCACCTATACCGACCGCCATGGCCTGAAGGAGCTCGTGCGCGAACTGCTGGGGGTGGAGGTGTCCAAGGCGCAGCAGTCGTCCGACTGGGGATCGCCCGCGCTCACCGACGCGCAGAAGGATTATGCCGCCTCCGACGTCCGCTTCCTCCACCGGCTGCGCGACGAGCTGGAACGGCGGCTGGTGCGCGAGGGGCGCATGGAGCTGGCGCAGGCGTGCTTCGACTTCCTGCCCACCCGCGCGGCGCTCGACCTCGCCGGCTGGCCGGAGATCGACATCTTCGCGCATGTCTGAGGCGCCGGCGCCCCTCTTCCCGGCCACGATCTTGCCGGCGCCGCCCGCCCGCACCGCGCGCCAGCGGTGGGCGTTGCCGGGCGGCAGCCACGACCGGATCGTCACGCTCCTGCGCATCGTACTGCCGGCCGGCATCGGCGTGCTCGCCGCGTTCCTGGTCATGGCACCGCTGAGCGGCGGCGGCGACGTCAGCTTCGTGCTCGACAAGAACAAGGTGGAGGTCGCGCACGAGCGGCTGCGCATCCAGGCGGCGCGCTACCGCGGCCAGGACGGCAAGGGCCAGCCCTTCACGCTCGACGCCGGATCGGCGGTGCAGAAGAGTTCGACCGAGCCGATCGTCCAGATCCGCACGCTCGCCGCGACGCTGCGGCTGGCGGACGGGCCGGCGACGATCAGGGCGAACCGCGGCCGCTACGACATGGGGGGGGACAAGGTGGCGATCGTCGGTCCGGTCCGGGTCGACGGACCGCACGGCTATCGGCTCGACACGCACGATGCGACGCTGGACCTCAAGACGCGGCGGATGGCGAGCGGCGGCGCGGCGGGCGGCACCCTGCCCAACGGCGTGTTCAGCGCCGACCATCTCGACGCCGATCTGGACGGGCGCGACGTGCGGCTCGACGGCCATGCCCGCTTGCGGATCGTGCCGCGAGGCGCGAAGTAGCGGCGATGCGCGCGCCCTTCCTGTTCCTGTCCGTCCTCGCAGCCACCCCGGCGGCGGCCCAGTCGCGCCATGACTCCAACGCGCCGATCGCGTTCGGCGCCGACCATATCGAGCTGCAGGACAAGGCGAACCGTGCGGTCCTGACCGGCAATGTCGCCGTCACCCAGGCGGAGATGACGCTGGACGCGCAGCGGATGACCGTCGCCTACACCGGCCAGGTCGTGGACGGGAACCCGCAGGTCTCCCGCCTCGACGCCGCCGGCGACGTGGCGGTAAAGCGCCCCGACCAGAGCGCCACGGGCAGGTTCGGCGTGTACGACCTCAACCGGCACCTCATCACGATGCTGGGCGGCGTCACGCTGCACCAGGGCGCCAACGTGGTCCGCGGATCGCGCCTGACGCTGAACCTCGACACCGGCCGCGCGGTGATCGACGGGTCGTCGGTGGCGGGCGGCGGCGGCATCCCAGGCGCGACGCAGGCGGCACCGGGCGGCCGGGTGACGGGCACCTTCTCCGTGCCCAAGCGGGACGGCGCGGCCGGGCAGTAGGTCGCCCAGTACGATATGGCGCGGCGCGGTGCGCCCGCGCCACCTGTGCCATATGCATGTTCCCTGCCATCCGCCCTTGCGGTAACGGTCCGCTAACCAGCTTCTGCGAGGCCGTTCGCCTGCCATGACCGATACCGCCAGCCTTCCCTCCAACCTCGCCCCCCCTACTCTTGCCGAGTTCGAGGCGATCCACGAGGCGCCGGCCGCGCGCGGGCTGCAGGTCGTGTCGATCGCCAAGAGCTACGACAAGCGCACCGTCCTCACCGACGTGTCGGTGTCGGTCGGGCGCGGCGAGGTCATCGGGCTGCTCGGCCCCAACGGCGCGGGCAAGACGACGTGCTTCTATTCCGTGATGGGGCTGGTGAAGCCCGATTCGGGCCGCATCATGCTGGACGGCACCGACATCACCGGACTGCCGATGTACCGCCGCGCGATCCTGGGCCTGGGCTATCTGCCGCAGGAGACCAGCATATTCCGCGGCCTGTCCGTCGAGAAGAACATCTCGACCGTCCTAGAACTCTCCGAGCCCGACAAGGGCAGGCGCGCCGAGCGGCTCGACCGGCTGCTCGGCGAGTTCGGCCTGACGCGACTGCGCGACGCGCCGGCGATGGCGCTGTCGGGCGGCGAGCGGCGGC
>NZ_CAHJWW010000267.1 GCF_903643035.1 Sphingomonas bacterium
TCGGGGCACGGGCGCGGCGGGACGCTCCACCCGCCCGCACCCGGCCAGCAGCAAGCCTATCAGCAGCGCGGCCCGGCGCGTCACGGTCCTGTCGCCTCCCCGCATCCGCCGGCCGCGGCCGCCATCGGCAGCGCCGTCGTCCGACCTATCCACTGCCGCATCGATGTACCCCCTCGTCGCTCCACGATAGCAGGCGCCGGCGATTGACTAAAAGCTGAACGGAATTATGGCGGTCGACGGGCCACGCGGTCCCAACGCCGCGCGCGCTCTCTGTAAGGAGAGTTACATGACCGATACGTTGGCACCCGCCCCGGGTGCGTCCGCCGTTGCCGTCCCCGACACCATGCCCGCCTTCAGGCCGGCGCGGCCGTTCTTCTCCTCCGGGCCGTGCGCGAAGCCGCCAGGATGGTCCGCTGAAAAGCTCGCCACCGCCAGCCTCGGCCGTTCGCACCGCTCCGGGATCGGCAAGCAGCGCCTGCGATATTCCATCGACCTGATGCGCGAGCTGCTCAGGCTCCCCGACACGCACCGGATCGGTATCGTGCCGGGGTCGGACACGGGCGCGTACGAGACGGCGATGTGGACGATGCTGGGCGCGCGCCCGGTGACGGCGCTGGCGTGGGAGAGTTTCGGCGAGGGCTGGGTGACGGACGCGGTCCGGCAGCTCAGGATCGACCCGGTCGTCATGCGCGCCGATTATGGCTCTCTGCCGGACCTCGCGGCCGTCGACTGGACGCACGACGTCCTGTTCACCTGGAACGGCACAACCAGCGGCGTGCGCGTTCCCGACGCGGAGTGGATCCCGGCGGATCGCGAGGGGCTGTCCTTCGCCGACGCCACCAGCGGCGTGTTCGCCTACCCGATCGACTGGGCGAAGATCGACGTCGCCACGTTCAGCTGGCAGAAGGTGCTGGGCGGGGAGGGCGCGCATGGCGTCCTGATCCTCGGCCCGCGCGCGGTCGAACGGCTGGAGACGTACACGCCCGCCTGGCCGCTGCCCAAGGTGTTCCGGCTGGTGTCAAAGGACAAGCTCGCGGAGGGCGTGTTCAAGGGCGAGACGATCAATACGCCGTCGATGCTCGCCGTCGAGGATGCGATCTGGGCGCTGGAATGGGCAAGGGGACTGGGCGGGCCGGACGCGCTGATCGCGCGGTCCGATGCCAATGCCGCCGCGCTCGACGCCATCGTCGCGGGGCGCGACTGGCTGGATCACCTCGCCGCCGACCCCGCCACGCGGTCGCGGACCAGCGTGTGCCTGACGGTCGCGGGCGCGGACGAGGCGTTCATCAAGCGCATGGCCGGGCTGCTGGAACGCGAGGGCGCCGCGTTCGACGTCGCTGGTTATCGCGACGCGCCGCCGGGCCTGCGCATCTGGTGCGGCGCGACGGTCGACACCGCGGACATCGAGGCGCTCGGGCCATGGCTCGACTGGGCCTATGCCGAGGCGAGAGCCGGCTAGGCCCCTCTTCCCTTTGGGGGAGAGGCCGGGAGAAGGGCGGTGCCGCACCTCTCCACCCGCTCCCCACCTCCCTCTCCCCGGCCCTCTCCCCTGAAGGGGAGAGGGAGAAGGAACCAGACATGCCCAAGGTACTTATCAGCGACAAGATGGACCCCCGCGCCGCCGCGATCTTCCGGGAGCGCGGCGTCGAGGTGGACGAGATCACGGGAAAGACCCCCGACGAGCTCAAGGCGATCGTCGGCGGCTATGACGGCCTCGCCATCCGTTCGTCGACGAAGGTGACGAAGGACATCCTTGCCCACGCGACCAGTCTGAAGGTCGTCGGCCGCGCCGGGATCGGCGTCGACAACGTCGATATCCCGGCGGCATCCGCGCAGGGCGTGGTCGTTATGAACACGCCCTTCGGCAATTCGATCACCACCGCCGAACATGCCATCGCCCTCATGTTCGCGCTCGCCCGCGACCTGCCGGAGGCGGACCGGTCGACGCAGGCGGGCAAGTGGGAGAAGAACCGCTTCATGGGCGTCGAGCTGACGGCAAAGACGCTGGGGCTGATCGGCGCGGGCAATATCGGCAGCATCGTCGCCGACCGCGCGCGGGGCCTGCGGATGAAGGTCGTCGCCTACGATCCCTTCCTCACGCCCGAGCGCGCGATCGAGATGGGGGTCGAGAAGGTGGAACTCGACCAGCTGCTCGCGCGCGCCGACGTCATCACGCTGCACACGCCGCTGACCGAGCAGACGCGCAACATCCTCTCGGCCGAGGCGCTGGCGAAGACGAAGAAGGGCGTGCGCATCGTCAACTGCGCGCGCGGCGGCCTGATCGACGAGGCCGCGTTGAAGGCGGGGCTGGACTCGGGGCATATCGCCGGCGCCGCGCTCGACGTGTTCGTGGCCGAGCCGGCGAAGCAGTCGCCGCTGTTCGGCACGCCCGGCTTCATCTCGACGCCGCATCTGGGCGCGTCGACCACCGAGGCGCAGGTGAATGTCGCGATCCAGGTCGCCGAGCAGATGGCCGACTTCCTGATGTCGGGCGGCGTCACCAACGCGCTCAACATGCCGTCGCTGTCGGCCGAGGAGGCGCCCAAGCTGAAACCGTACATGGCACTGGCCGAGAAGCTTGGCTCGCTGCTGGGCCAGCTCGCAACCGGCGCGATCGGCGGCATCGCGGTCGAGACGGAGGGCGCGGCGGCCGAGCTCAACATGAAGCCGATGACCGGCGCGGTGCTGGCCGGGTTCATGCGGGTGCATTCCGACACCGTCAACATGGTCAACGCGCCGTTCCTGGCAAGGGAGCGCGGCCTCGACGTGCGCGAGACGCGCTCGACGCGCGAGGGCGATTATCACACGCTGCTGCGCGTGACGGCGACGACCGCGACGGGCGAGCGGTCCGTGGCGGGCACGCTGTTCGGCGACGCCGCGCCGCGGCTGGTCGAGCTGTTCGGCATCAAGGTGGAGGCCGACCTGGCGGGGCCGATGCTGTACGTCGTCAACGAGGACGCGCCCGGCTTCATCGGACGCCTCGGCACCGCGCTGGGTGGCGCGGGGGTCAATATCGGCACCTTCCATCTCGGTCGCCGGCAGGCGGGCGGCGAGGCGGTACTGCTGCTGAGCGTTGACGAGCCCGTGACGGCGCCGCTGCTCGCGACGGTCAAGGCGCTGCCCGGCGTGCGCACCGCGATGGGGCTGGCGTTCTGATGCGCCGGCACGGCCGGCGCCGATATGGCGGGGTTCGACCTCGCGCGATCCACTCGCGTGACGCGCAAGCGCCGTCCGTTATGGCGAAAGCGCCATGACCGCCCTGCTTCCCGAAGGTTTCCGCGACCGGCTGCCGCCGCACGCCGACCATGCCGCGCGTGTCGAGTCGCGCGTGCTGGAGGCGGCGCGGCAGCACGGCTACGAGCGCGTCGATCCGCCGCTCGCCGAGTTCGCGGACGGGCTCGCCTCGCGCCTCAAGGCGGGGGGGCTGCGCGGCGCGGTGCGGTTCGTCGATCCGGTGGGGCAGGCGACGCTTGCGATCCGGCCCGACCTCACCGCCCAGGTGGCGCGGATCGCGGCGACGCGGATGGGACACCACCCGCGCCCCGTGCGGCTGTCCTATGCCGGCACCGTGCTGCGGCTGCGCGCACCCGAACTCGATCCCGCGCGCGAGCAGCGCCAGATTGGCTGCGAGCTGATCGGGCTCGACTCGGTAGCGGCGGCGCAGGAGGTGGTCGGCGTCGCGGTCGACGCGCTCGCGGTGGCGGGCGTCGCGAGCCTGTCGATCGACTTCACGCTACCCGACCTCGTCGACACGCTCGCCGCCGGGCCGCTGCCGGTCGCGTCGGCGAACGTGGGGACGTTGCGCGACCGGCTGGAC
>NZ_CAHJWW010000268.1 GCF_903643035.1 Sphingomonas bacterium
GCCGCAGCGGCGCGACGAGGTCGCGACCAGCGCCGCGGGCTCACGCCGGACGCGCAGGCCAAGCCGGTGCGCGCGGTCGACGATCAGCGCGTCCTCGCCCGAGGGCACCGGGTCGAACCCGCCCAGCGCGCGGAACGAGTCGGCGCGGAAGGCGAGGTTCGCGCCGCCGGTATGATGGTGGCCGGGCGCCGGGTCCCACGCGACCGGATCGATCGTGCGGCGGTGGGCGTGCAGTCTGTCGTAATAGCGTTCCACCGCGTCCTGCGCCGCATCGTGCGGGCTGCCGGCGCGGATGATGCGTCCCGCGACCAGGTCGGCGTCGGCCAGCGCGCGGACGATCGCGGCCAGCCAGTCGGGCGCGGGGACGCTGTCGGCATCGGTGGTGACGAGCAGCGCCGCGCCGCTCGCCTGCGCCAGCTTCATCGCCACGCGGCGGGCACGACCGGCGTTGGGTTCGCCGCGGGGAACGGCGTGCGCGACGACCGCAAACGGCGTCCGCCAGCCGCGCACCAGCGCCTCGCTCTGGTCGGTGCAGCCGTCGAGGAGGAACGCGACCGTCACGCGCGACCCGTCGATCCCGCGCTGAGTATCCAGCGCGCCGAGCAGGCGCGGCAACAACGCCTGCTCGTCCCGCACGGGGATGCCGATCGCGATCGCTGGCGCTGTGGCCGTGGCTGTGGCGGGGAGGGTCACGCCCGCGCGCGTCGGCGAGGCGCGCGACGCTGTCAACGGGCGGGACGTGCCGGGCTGATCTGCATCAATGCGACGGGTCGGACGACGGAAGCGGGGGGCAAGGCGAGCAGCGGCCCCACCATCATTCCGGCCGCGACGCCGGGGCGCCGCAACCGGAACAACGCACCCTCCTCCTCGACGGTCCGGCCGCTGACGGGCCGGTACCAGCGGATGATCCGGTGCTAGGCGCGACCATGTTCATCCGCCAGTCACTTTCGCGAGTAGCTGCTGTTTTTATGGGCATGTTGCCTAAACAACACGCAGCTCCACCGGCGCCGTGCGCATCACCTGAGCGGCGAACCGCTCCATCTCTTCGGCCTGCGGGCTCATCTGAAGCAGGAGCAGGTCGAGCCCGTGATGCTCGTATTCCGCGATCCGCTCGCGCAGCTGCTCGGGCGTGCCGACCAGATTTGGGCGCAGCCCGCGGTTGGAGACGGCGTATTCCTGCAGCTTCAGCTCGCGTTCCAGCTGCGTGCCCGACAGCCACTGGTCGAAATTGGCATAGCCGGCGGGCAGGTCCGCGACCGCGGTGATCCGCGCCAGCTCGCGTTTCGCCTCGGCTTCCGAGTCGCGCACGATCGCATAGGCGGCCATGCCATAGGTCATCGCCGGCCTGCCCAGCGCCGCGCGCCGCGCCGCCATGTCGGCGATCCTGGGCGCGATCGCCTCGGGCGGGTCGCCGTGCATGACATAGGCGTCGCACTGGGCCGCGATCATCGCCTTGGCGCGCTCGCTCTCGCCGCCCGCGTAGATCACCGGCGGGCGGGCGGGCTTGGGCGCGCAGATCGCGTCCCGAAGATGGTAGAACTGCCCGTCCAGGCTGAACCGCTCCTGCGTCCACAGCCCCTCGACCACGCGCAGCCACTCGGCGGTGCGCGCGTAGCGGTCGTCGTGCTGGTCGAACTGCAACCCGTACTGCCTCGCCTCGTCCGCCCACCAGGACGACACGACGTTGAGGCTGAGCCGCCCGCCCGAGATCCGGTCGATGTTCGCCGCCGCCCTGGCGAACAGCGCGGGCTGGTGGAAATTGGGGCGGACCGCGACCATCAGCTCCAGCCGCTGCGTCACCGCCGCCAGCGCCGCTGCCGTCGACCAGGCATCGAGCGCAGGCTCGGTCACGCCCTTGATGTCGTTGAGGTTCAGCTCGGCGATCAGCGTGAGGTCATATCCCCACCGTTCGGCATCGATCGTCAGGCGGCGGGCGTAATCCCAGCTCGCCTCCATCCCCTCGTCCGCCACGTTGCGCAGCCAGCCGCCGAACACCGGCATCCAGAACCCGTAGCGCATCAGCGGCTCTCCTCGATCACCCAAATAAGGTAATCCACGAGCCGGTCGTGCGGGTCCCAGCCCAGCACGTCGAGCGGCCGGGCGACGAAGTTGGACAGCGCGTTGACGTCGTAGAAGCGGGGCACGCCGTCGCGGTCGTCGACCATCACCTCCACCCCGCCGACGTCGAGGTCCATCGCGCGGGCGATCCGCTCGGCGGCGTCGACCAGTTCGGGCGCGGGCTGGCAAGCGGTCATCGGGATCGGCTGGCCGGGCGCGACGCAGGCGTCCGCCGGGCACAGGTCGAACGCGCCGCCGCCACGCACGTCGAGCGCGTAGAGGAAGCGCCGGTCGAGCGTCTCGATCCGGACCGTCGCGCCGTCGCGCGCGGGGACGTAGTCCTGCACCAGCAGCACGCCGTCGATGCTGGTCGGCAGGCCGCCATCGGCGACCGTGGCGCGCAGTTCGGCCATCGAGTCGAACCGGACGATGCCGGCGCCCGAGCCGCCGATGTTCGCCTTCACCACCAGCGGAAAGGAGAGGGTCGCGGCGGCGGCCGCCACGTCGGCGGCGCGGTGGACCACGCGCGTCTCCGGGATGCCGAGGCCGAGCGAGGCGAGGAGCGACAGCTGCCGCGCCTTGGACGCGTCGACCGCCAGCACGTCCGGCCCGTTGACGACCCGCGCGCCCGCTCGTCGCCAATGGTCGAGCAGGGCGGCGGCGTGGAAGATCGGGTGCTCGACGCCGCCCGCGCGCCCACCCGTCCCGGCTCGCAGGAAGCTCGACATGGCGATGCGGTTGAACGCGACCGGCGCGGGCGGCGCGCGGTCGGCCGGGTTCCAGTGCCCGTCGGGCGTGAGCGCGGCGTACCCCACCCCGCGCCGGTCGAGCGCGGCGAACAGCGGGCGGAACCAGTCGGGGTGCTCGTAGAGGATCGCGAGGTCGGTCATGGTGAGAGTCTAGGAGGATCGTGGGGCGAAGGCGACCGTCTTGCCCCCCGACCGTCACCCCGGACTTGTTCCGGGGCCTAGCGCGGTGCGCGCATCGCCGCCCGCAGCGCGCGTCGCAACCCTGGATCCCGGAAGTCCGGGATGACGAAGGCGGATCACAGCTCGCGCAGCGCCGCCACCAGCCGGTCCACCTCGTCCGCGGTCGAATAATGGCACAGCCCGACGCGCACGAGCCCGCCCGCCGCCTCCAGCCCCAGCCGGCGGATCACCTCCACCGCATAGAAATGCCCGGACCAGGCGAAGATGCCGCGCCCCGCCAGGTGCTCCGCGACCGCGTCGGGATTATGGCCCGCCAGCGTGAAGCCGAACGTCGGCACGCGCCCCGCCATCGTCGGCGGGCCGTACAGTTTCAGGCCGGGGATCGTCCGCAGCCCTGTCAGCAGCCGCTCGCCCAGCACCTCCTCATAGGCTTCGCAGCCCGCCATCGCCGCCGCCAGCGCCGCGCGCCGGTCGTTGACGCCGGGCGACAGCGCGCGGCCGAGCCATTCGAGATAGTCGATCGTGCCGACCGCGCCGCCCATCGCCTCGAACGACGGGGTCCCCGTCTCGAACCGGTGCGCGCCCTCGTTGCCCGCCGGGCGGACCTTGTACGCGTCGATCGTCGCGGCGAGGTCGCCTCGCACCCACAGCACGCCCAGATGCGGCCCGAACAGCTTGTACGGCGAAAAGGCGAGCAGGTCGCAGCCGAGCGCGGCGACGTCGGTCGCGACGTGCGGCGCGGACTGCACCGCGTCGACGTGGACCAGCGCGCGCGGGCCGTGCGCACGCACCACGCGCACGGCGCCCG
>NZ_CAHJWW010000269.1 GCF_903643035.1 Sphingomonas bacterium
TGACCCGCAACCGCACCACCAGGCGTCTGCCCCAGCGCAGGATGCGACACCAGTAACAACATTCCAACAACGCCGACCCCAACCGCAGGCAAAAGCCAGCGGGCGATTCCAAGTCGTTGCACCCTGTTCGTCATCTTGACCCCTCCCCTCACAACGCGTTCTCGTCCGTGTCTCCGGTCCGGATCCGCAATGCCTGCTCCAGGTCCAGCACGAAGATCTTGCCGTCGCCGATCGAACCGGTGCGCGCTGCCTGTTCTATCGTCTCGATGACGCCCTGCGCGATGCCGTCCGGGCAGGCGACTTCGAGCTTGACCTTCGGGACCATGCTGGTCGCGTACTCGGCGCCGCGATATACCTCCGTCTGCCCCTTCTGGCGGCCGAACCCCTCGACCTCCGTAACCGTCATCCCCGCCACGCCGATCGCGGTCAGCGCCTCGCGGACCTCGTCCAGCTTGAACGGCTTGATGACCGCCATGACGTATTTCACTGTCTGTCTCTCCCGTGAAAGGGGGCGTCAACTAGAAGCTGAAGCTGACGGAGCCGACGATCCCCGCTTTCGCGATATCCTTGTTGCGTCCGCCACCGAACGGGTAGCTGAAGTCACGCGTGTCGGTATCGACATAGGCCGCGCCGAACGTCACCGATCTGAAGGTGTAGGCTGCGGCCACGCTCCAGTCCGTGTAGTGCTCGCCGAAGGTGATGTAGTTCCTGACGAACGAACGCCCGAGGTGGCCCGTCAAGGTGACGGGTGTTCGCGGGATGCTCAACCCGAGCTCGCCATAGGCGTACACGCCACCTCGCCGATCGTTGTCGAGACCCAGGCCGCTCTGCTTCCAGGCGAAGTTGCCGCCTATCTTCGCCGACAGCGGGCCATAGGTGTGGCTTGCGTTCACATACGGTTCGAAGAAGTCGGTGTTGACGCCCCCGTTGCCCGGATAGACGTAGTAGAGAACGCCGCCGTCGATTGTGGTGCCGCTGAAGGACCGCTTGTAGCCGGCGATCAGGTCGAGCTCGGCGTCGCTGCCGTTGGCGACATAGTCGTCGACCGAGCTCGCCCAGAAGCTCGCGTACAGACCCGACTGATGGGTGACGGTGGCGGTGCCCTGGATCGCGACGGTCTTGTCGGTCTGTGACAGGCCGCGAAACCGATAGTCGGTGGTCAGCGCCGCTCCGCCGGTGATGGTTATCGAGGACGGCGGCGCGGTCTGCGCCATCGCACCGCCCGCCGCCAACAGCGCGACCGCCGACCCCATCAACCAAAGCTGTCCCATGACCCACTCTCCCCAGAGCCGGTCAGCCATCCCCGCCTGCATGACGCGTTCGCGCCTTATCTTGTGTCGTCCGTCAGTTCCGAAGACACCGGACCGTCTGTTTCTCTTCAGCTACTGAAGGTCTAGTCTCATGGGGAAAATAGCAAAGTCGCGATTGTATATCATACCTCGTAGCTGCACCGGACATGCCGGCCCTGTTCGCGACGTACCGGACCAAGATGCAGGCCCGAGTCCGGCAACGGCTCAACTGTCGGAACGTGCGCGAGACGTGAAGCGGCGATCGTAGCCGGCGGATCGTGTCCGCGCCTGGGCTAGGCGCTCCTCCGGCGTGACCCGGCGGGTGGAGGTGGGGAGCGCCGCCCACAGCGCGTCGCGCTTCACCACGCGCGCGGTGACCGCCGGGCCTTTGTTCCCCTCCGCGGTCTTGTCGAGCAACTGCCACCGCAGCATCACGATGCCCTCGCGCAGCCCTGCCGCATCCACCCAGTTGGCGACGCCGGGATCCCAGTTGGACAGTACCACCGTTATCGTCCCTTCGGGGTCGGCGACGGCCTGGCTGCTGTTCAGGCTGTTCTGATGCATGCGCGAGTCGGGTGATACGCCCCAGACGTTCGTTACCGGGAATGTCGCGTAACGCGCTCCACCGGGATCGAACGTCGCGACCAGGGCCTCGTCGTCCGCCAGCCGGAAATGACCAAGGGTGTTGCGCTGCGTGACGAGGAACCCTGGCTTGTCCGCCGCGGACCCTGGTTGCGGGATGACGTCGAGAGGCTGGCGAAGGGCCCGGCCCAGAACGCCGTCGATGCTATGGTCCACGACGACGCGCAGCCGGGCGATGATCCGTTGCGCCAGGATCGCGTCGGTGACGGGCGGTCCCGCGGACGGCCCCGAGACACGCTCCACGCTCAACGTGTCGGGCTGTTCGCGCGACCAGTCGGCCAGCGTGTTGCGGACGAGGACCACGTTGGCCGCGCCGCTGATCCGCAGGTGGTTGGGGCGGCCGCTGGCGGGTTGATCGTCGACCGTGATGCGGAACGTGCCGTCCGGATCGATCTTGAGGTCGGGTTGTGCGAGGTTGTCCGCCGCGATCCAGTCGGCGCCAGTCTGGACGGTGAAGTTGGCATCGATCGGCCCGGCGCCGTGCCGGCGACCCGTGATGACGTAGCTCGATCCCCGTTCGACCGGGATGGTGAAGTACAGCGTGTCCGGGTTGTTTATGCCCCAGCGCCCGCCCGGAACGCTGAAGCCGCCCCATCGATGCGGCGCGCTGGAAATCTCGATGACCTCGGGTCGGCGCGGGTCGTCGTCGATGACCTGCAGCGTGACCAGGAACAGCAGTTCGCGAAGCGAGTCCGGCAACTCGCCATAGCTCTCGGGCGACAGGCCGGGGCTCCGGCGTCGCCAGTCCGCCTCGACCTGGCGCAGCACCGCCTGCACCTCCGGTCTCGCCGCCAGCCGGATCGCATGGCGCTCGACGGCGACCTGCGTCCGGAACGTGGCCGACGCGGCGTCAGGGGAGACGACCGGGGCGGCCGGGCGCGCCGGCGCGCCCGATAGCCAGACGGCAGGCGCCGTCAGCAGCGCGACCATCCCGGCGCGGCGGGAAGTGCGGCGGAACCGGACGGGCAGGGCTGGATGGTGCATGGCGGCCTCGCTGGACGATGATGAAGGATCCGACTGAAAGCGGTTCAGGACCCATCGGCCCTGCGGTCCGGCACCGGACGACGGGGCGCCCCGATCGTCCGAAAACCGACATGAGACGTCGGCAGGTCTTTCTCCTGCGCCTGGAAGGCGGCCGGCCGATAGTTCGCGCAATAGGTCGCCGCGCACAGGAACGAGCCGCCCTTTATGAGCCCGCGCTCGCCGCGATCGTCGCGGGTCCACTCCCAGGCGTTGCCGATCATGTCGACGAGCCCATAGTCGTTCGCCTCGAAACAGCCGACGGGCGCGAGGCCGGCGTGACCATCCGCACCGCTGTCGTGGACGGGGAACTCGCCCTCCCAAACGTTCGCGACCGGCGTCCCGTCGCCGGCGAACGCCCAGCTTCGCGGTGGGTGGGGTGTTCGCTGCCTGCCGCGAGCGGCGCGCTCCCACTGCGCCTCATCGGGAAGGATGCCGCCCGACCAACGCGCATAGGCGGCCGCGTCGGCGAGTGTCACCTGAACGACAGGCTCACGTTCATGGCCCGCGATCGTGCCTTGCGGGCCGGTCGGATGGCGCCAGTCCGCGCCCCTGACGAACCGCCACCATCCCGATGGCCGATCGAGTGGTACCGCATGCGCGGGCGCCGAGAACACGGCGCCGCCGCCCTGCTGCTCCGCCTGAGTCCGATAACCGGTCGCGCGCACAAAGGCGGCGAACTGGCCGTTGGTGACCTCGTGCCGATCGATGGCGAAGGCGGCGACGCGCACCCGTTGCCCGGGACGACCCGGACCGTCCTCGCCGAGCAGGACGGTGCCGGCCGGGACGGAGACGCGGCCGTCCGCGACCGCGCAGCGCGGCGCGGGCGGAGGG
>NZ_CAHJWW010000270.1 GCF_903643035.1 Sphingomonas bacterium
GGTCAGCTCCCGCAGGACATTCGGCGCATCCCGGATTTCCGGACGTTCGAGCCGCCTGCGGTCCCGGCCACGCTGCCGTCGGACCTGCTGCGCCGGCGTCCCGACATTGCCGCGGCCGAGTACGACCTGGCCGCCGCCGACGCGACGATCGCGGCGCGCCGGGCCGATTTCCTGCCGCGCCTGAACCTTATGGGGATGTTCGGCCTGGACTATGCGAGCGCCCCCAAGCTGCCGACGCTGAGCGTATGGCGCCTTGGGGCGAGCGTCCTGGCGCCGCTGTACGAGGGCGGCATGCTGCGCGCCAACTTCGACCTTGCGGTCGCCCAGCGCGACCGGCAGGCCTATGCGTACAAGGGCGCGGTCCTCAACGCGTTCTCGGAGGTGGAGACCTATCTGAGCGCCGCGCGCCGCTTCGAAGAGCAGATCAAGGTCGCCCGCGAGCGACGTGCCACGTTGCAGGAGAGCATCGGCTACGCGGTCGATCGCTACCGGGAGGGCTATTCAACCTATCTCGACCAGCTCGATACGCAGCGCAATTTCTACTCGAGCCAGATCGACGCCGTGACGGTGCGCCGCGACCAGCTAAGCAATCTCGTGCAACTCGCGGTGGCGCTGGGTGGCGGTTGGAGCGACGCGGCCGTCTCCTCGTCGATCGACCATCCACCGCTCGCGCGGGCGGTTCAGCCCTTCTCGTCGGTGGCCGACCCGCCAAGGCCCTGACGGCGGATCACGCGCGAAGGGCAACCTTGAGCAGATCGACTCCCTTGCTCGCGATCGCCATGGTCGGCGCGTTCGTGTTGCCGCTGGTGATGTTGGGCATGATCGAGGCATCCATTACCCACAGGTTGCGCGCACCGCGCACCCTCAGCGAAGCGTCGACGACCGCCTCATCATCCGCGCCCATGCGGCAGGTGCCGACCGGGTGCCAATTGACCGTCAGCGTGCGCTTGCAATGTTCGATCAGGCCCTCGTCGGTGTTAACATCGGGGCCGGGCGACAGCTCGAATTCCATGATGTCGCGCAGCGCCGGGGTCTGGAGCACCTCCCGGCAGTAGCGCAGGCTTGCCACCATCACCCGCATGTCCTCGGGATCGCCGAGATAGTTGGGGTCGAACACCGGCGCCGAGGTGGGGTCGGCGTCGCGGAGGCCGACAAAGCCCCTGCTCCTGGGCTGGATCACAACGTTTTCCAGCGTCAGCCCCGACGTGAGCCCGGCCTGGTCCGTCGGGTTCCCCGCGACCGCGAGGTGCATGCACTGCACCGTCGGCTCGCCCGCCGGATCGTCCGGGTTGAAGAAGGCGACGCTCTCGATCCCGTTCGTCGCCGCGGGCCCGTGTCCGGTCAGCAGATACAGGGCGCCCGCGCCCAGCATCGGCAGCCCCGTCGCGTACCGGGCATAGCCCATCTCATGCCGGCTCCGCGCGCTGATCGGCACCGCGGGATGTTCCTGCAGGTGCTGGCCGACATCGGGCGAGGCGAGCCTGAGACCGATACCGTGGCGGGCGAGCTCCGCTTCCGGGCCGACGCCCGACAGCATGAGCAGGCGTGGCGAGTTGAGCGCGCCGGCGCTGATCACCACCTCGCCGGCCAGTGCTCGGTGCGTGTCGCCCCCATGGACATAATCCACGCCGATCGCGCGATCGCCATCGAAGACGATGTTGGTCACCAGGCAATGGGTGTTGATCGTGAGGTTCGGGCGCGACTGCGCGGGGTTCAGGAAGGCGTCGGCGGCGCTGCACCGGCGGGCATCGCCGATCGTAAGCTTGCATGGCCCGACGCCACGCTGCCCCTCGCCGTTATAGTCGGCGTTGTACGGCAGCCCCGCCTGCGTGAAACCATCCATCGCGGCCCGGTTCAGCGCGTTGATCTCGATCGGCTGAGAGACCTTCAACGGGCCCTCGGCGCCGTGCAGCGGCCCCGCGAAGCTGTCGTTTCCCTCCATCGCGATGAAATGCGGCAGCAGATCGGCATAGGACCACTGCCCCGTATCGCTCACCGCCTCCTGCCAGC
Source organism: Sphingomonas bacterium (assembly GCF_903643035.1). Classification (GTDB taxonomy): domain Bacteria; phylum Pseudomonadota; class Alphaproteobacteria; order Sphingomonadales; family Sphingomonadaceae; genus Sphingomonas. The sequence goes on from NZ_CAHJWW010000270.1 coordinate 2,011, forward strand.
GCGCGTAATCCCGCGGCTGGCCGCGGACGTACAGCATGGCGTTGATCGAGCCGCCGCCGCCCAGCCCCTTGCCCTGGTGCATCAAGCGCGGCTTGCCGTCGAGCTGGGTCTGCGGAACCGACTCGTAGGGCCAGAGGAACCAGCCGTTCTGGAGCAGCTTGGAGAAGCCGCTGGGGATATGGATCAACGGATCGAGATCGCGGCCGCCCGCCTCGAGCAACAGGACGTCCGCCTCCGTTTCCTGCGCGAGGCGGCCCGCGATCAGGCAGCCCGCCGATCCACCGCCGATCACGATCACGTCATGGCTAGCGCTCATCCCGTTCCTCCACATCCGCGTCGGCAGGCTCTTGGCACCGTGGCGTGACTCGCGACGATGTCTTCAGCCGAAGGGGTAAGGCCATGACACGCGCGGCGGCTGATCTTGATCAGTCGAGAGCCTCGCGTTCGGCCTAGGTTGTTGCCGAATCGGACAGGGACGACCTGGGTGACCAAGCAGGATTCGACCACCTACTACCGTCGACGCGAGCAGCAGGAGCGCGCTCGCGCGAACGCGGCAACGGACCGTGCGGCGGCCGCGATCCACCTCGAACTGGCGTCGTCCTACGCCGAGCTGGCGTCGGGTGGAGCGCCGATGACACGTCAGCTCGCGGGCGAGGGCGCACCGATTGGAACTCTTGACGCATCCGATCCCGCCGAAGGTGGTGGTCCGGCGGCGAGCGGCCCGTGAGTCAGGCCGCGTCGCCCTGCCGCTATCTGATCGTCGGCGGCGGTGCCGGCGGCCTGGAGCTCGCCATCCGGCTTGCCCGCGCCACCCGGCGCGGCGGACGGGCGGCGGTGACGCTGGTTGATCCCGCGCCCGCCCATGTCTGGAAGCCGAGGCTGCACGAGATCGCGGTGGGGTTGCTCGTCGCGGCCGACGAGGCGGCCGGTTACGCGGAACAGGCGGCGGCACACGGCTTCACCTTCATGCTCGGCGCGGTTGAGGCGATCGACGGGTCCGCCGGAACCGCGCGGGTCGGCGTGGTGCGCGAACCCGACGGGAGCGACGAGCTGCTGCCGGCGCGGACCTGCCGCTTCGACACGGCGGTGCTGGCGATCGGCAGCACCGTCGACGATTTCGGGACGCCCGGCGTCGCGGACCATTGCCACGTTCTCGACACGTCCGACGGCGCCGAGCGGCTGCACCGTGCGATCCTGGCGCAGGCGGCGCGGGTGGCGGCGGGCGCGCAGGAGCGGCTGCGGATCGCGATCGTCGGCGCGGGGACGACCGGCGTCGAGCTCGCGGCCGAGCTGCGCAGCGCCACCGGCCGGCTGGCGCAATATCGCAGCCTGCTCGATCCCGCCCGCGTCGATATCACGCTGATCGAGATGGCGGACCGGCCGTTACCCGGCGTCGCCGCCGACACCTCCGGCTATGCGCGGCGCCTGCTCGAGCGACAGCATGTCGCGATGCGGTTCGGTGCGAAGGTGACGGCGGTCGAGGCGCATGCCTTTCACCTCGCGGATGGCGACGTGGTGGTGGCGGACATCCTCGTCTGGGCGTCGGGGGTGCGCGGCCGCGCGCTCGATGTCGTGCCCAGGCCGGCGATGGAGAAGGGCGGCAGGATGCGCGTCGATCCGACGCTGCGGCTGGTCGGCGAGGACGGGCGGGCGCTGGCTAGCCTGTACGCGATCGGCGATTGCGCCGCGTGTTTCGAGGCGGGCAGCGACCAGCCGGTCAACCCCGAAAAAGTCCGCACGATCTCCGTCGACCGCAACGCACGCCTCGAACTCG
>NZ_CAHJWW010000271.1 GCF_903643035.1 Sphingomonas bacterium
GCCACCGCCAGCGCCTCGGCCAGCGCGGGCGCGGAGGCCAGCCCCAGGCGGGTGGCCGTCTCCCCCTCGGTCGCCACCGCGTCGCCCACCAGTCCCGCATCCTCGGCATGCGCCACCACCGCCATGTCCAGGTCGCGGGCATAGGCGAGGACGCGCCGCATCACGCCTGTATCGCCGATCCAGCGCGCGCCGGTGCCCAGCGCCCGCGCGCCCGCCTGCCGGCACATCGCCGCTTCCGCCAGTTCGGTCCCGGCCAGGCCGCGGGTGGCGGCGGCGATCGGGTGGATCCACAGGTCCGGCTTGCCGATCAGCGCGGCGCGCTGGACGAGGCCGGGGCCGTCGAGGACCGGCGACTGGTCGGGCATCAGCCCGACGCGGGTGATGCCGCCGGCGCGACAGGCGACAGGGTCGATCGCGAACACGCCCAGGTCGACGATCCCGGGCGCGAGCAGCCGGCCGCCGCAATCGACCACGGCCGCCCCCGACGGCAGGTCGACGACACCGGTGGCGGCGATGGCCCCGTCGACCGCCAGCAGCGCGCCGTCGCGCACTCCGGCGACCGGGCAGACCAGCCGCGCGTTGACGAAGGCGACGGGCGGCAACGGCGCGCTCACGCCCATCCCTCCACGCCGCGCGCGACCCGCGTCAGCACGTCCAGGCAGGCCATCCGCACCGCGACCCCCATCGCGACCTGCTCCGTGATCGCCGAGCGCAGCGGGTCGTCGGCCACCGCCGAGCTGATCTCGACGCCGCGGTTCATCGGACCCGGGTGCATCACCAGCGCATCGGGCTTCGCCAGCGCCAGCCGCCGCGCCGTCAGGCCATAGCGCAGGTGGAACTCGCGAGGCGAGGGGACATAGGCACCCGCCATGCGCTCGGTCTGCAGGCGCAGCATCATCACCACGTCCGCGCCGTCGAGCGCGGCGTCGAAGTCGGTGAACGGCGCCACGTACATCCGCTCGATGCCCGCCGGCATCAGCGTGGAGGGCGCGCACACCCGGACCTCGGCGGCGAGCGCGGTCAGCGCCAGGATGTTCGACCGCGCGACCCGGCTGTGCAGCACGTCGCCGCAGATCACCACGCGCTGCCCCGCCACGCTCCCGCGCCGCCGCCGGATCGTCAGCGCGTCGAGCAGCGCCTGAGTCGGATGCTCGTGTCGGCCATCGCCGGCGTTGATGACCGGGCAGTCGACCTTGTCGGCGATCAGCCGCACCGCGCCGGAACTCGCATGCCGGATGACGATCGCATCGGCGCGCATCGCGTTAAGCGTCTGCGCGGTGTCGATCAGCGTCTCGCCCTTGTTCACCGAGCTGGTCGCGGCGTGCATGTCGATGACGTCCGCGCCCAGCCGCTTGCCCGCGATCGCGAACGACAGCAACGTGCGCGTCGAGTTCTCGAAAAAGGCGTTGATGACCGTCAGGCCCGCGAGCCGCTTGTCGGGGCGCGCCCCGCCCTCCCGACCGCGCGAGCGGTTCGCCTCCACCCATGTCTCCGCCTCGTCGAGCAGGAAGCCGATCTCGTGCGGGGCAAGCCCCGATATGCCGGTCAGGTGCCGGTGCGGAAAGACGGCGCCGCCCGCGATCATCGTTCCGGGGCGGTGGTCCGAGCGGGTCATCGGGGGCGTGGCCTAGCCCGATGACGGGGCCGCGGCAATCCGCCCCCGCCGGGTCTGGCGGAGCGGGACGGCTTGGGGCAGGGTGCGGATGCAAGGAGCTTGGGCGGCATGGGCTGGTTCACGCGATCAAGGCCGAGCGACGCGATAGTCGCGCGCGACCGCGAATGGAAGGCCGCGCTCTCCGCCGGCGTCCTGCCCGCGCACGTCGCGCAGCGGCTGGACGACGCCCGGGCCGGCCGCGCCGCCTGGGTGGCGACGATGACGCCCGCCGAGCTGCTGCTCGCCAGGACCCACGGCATCCGTCCGGTCGCGACCGTGTCCGGCACCTGCTGGTTCCAATATGGCTGGAGCTGGACCGAGGGTCATGCGCAAGGGTGGCACACCGCGCTCGACCGGCTGCGGCAGGAGGCGCGCGCGGCGGGCGCGAACGCGGTGGTGGACGTGCGGATGCGCACGCTGTCGCACCGGTTCGGCGCCAGCATGGACTTCACGCTGCTCGGCACCGCCGTCCTGGTCGACGGCCTGCCCGCGAGTCCCGAGCCTGCGGTGGCAACGGTGCCCGCGCTGGAGTTCGTGCGGCTGCTGGAGGCGGACATCGTGCCGGTCGGCATCGCGGTGGGCGCGCAATACGACTGGTTCCCGCCGCAATGGGGCGGCGGCTGGGCATCGGGATGGCAGACGCAACAGGCGGTGCAGTCGTGGACGTCGCAGCCGCTGCCCGAGCTGACCCAGTTCTGGGAACGCATCCGCCGCGACGCGCATGCCGAGCTGCGCCGAGCGGCGGCGAGCCAGGGCAACGGCGTGCTCGCCCATACCCATCTTGGCCAGCTGATCCGGCAGGAGCGCGAGAAGCAGCCGCCGCGCTACCTTGGCCGGCACATCGTCATCGGCACGGTGGTCGACACGCGCGCCGGCGCGCCGGTGCCGATGGCGATCGATCCGGTCGTCGACATGGTGGACGGGCCGAGCCCGCTGGCGCGCTCGGACGGCCCGCGGCACGCCGGCTATGGCGACCTTGGCGATACGGAAGGAGCGATCTGATGGCGGACGGCACGGCGAACATCCCCGAACATGCGCTGGCGCGGCTGGGAGGGCTGCGGCGCGCGGGGCATCCGGGCGGCATCTTCACGTCCGACTTCACGGTCAACGAGTTCCTGCTGGTCCGCAAGGCCGGGTTCGAGCCCGTGGGCCTGTGCGTCGGCTCGTGCATCTATCACCTGGGGTTCCAGTTCGCCGGCTGGTCGTCGAGCGTCGAGCTGGAGACGCTGTCGACCGCGATGTACGAGGCTCGCGCGCTGGCGATGGAGCGGATGCGGCAGGAGGCGGCCAACATGGGCGCGGACGGCATCGTCGGCGTCCGCCTGACCGTCAAGCGGCTGGAATGGGACAGCAAGGTGCTGGAGTTCGTCGCGATCGGCACCGGCATCGTCCATGCGGGCGGCCAGACCGCGTTCAAGGGTCCCGGCGGCCAGCCCTTCACCTCCGCGCTGACGGGTCAGGATTTCTGGACGCTGCTCAAGGCCGGCTATCGTCCGCTCGAGATGGTGATGGGCAGCTGCGTCTATCACGTCGCCCGCCGTGGCCCGATCGCGTCGCTGGGCAGCGTCGGCCAGAACGTCGAGCTGACCAACTTCAGCCTCGCGCTGTACGAGGCGCGCGAGATCGCGATGGAGCGGATGCAGCTGGAGGCGACGCAGGCGGGCGCGGAGGGCGTGGTCGGCGCCGACCTGCACGAGGGCAGCCACGGCTGGGCGAGCCACGTCATCGAGTTCTTCTCGATCGGAACCGCCGTGGTCCCGATCCCCGGGCACGAGCATGACGACATTCCCGACCCGGCGCTGGTGCTGTCCGTCAACGGGTGACGGCCGGAAAGCGACGACGCGGCTCGTCGCTTTCCCCAGCAAGGCCGGGGTCCAGCTACGGGCGGCCCGGAAACCGGCGCCCGGCCATGGCCGGGGAAACGCAAGCGCGCCGGTCGGGCGTCACTCCCCTGCGGACGGCGTCGCTCCGTCGCCACCGTATTTCGTCTCCAGGTACCGATCGCGCGTCGACAGCCCGTCGGCCGCGCCCGCGCCGATCCGGCGGGTCAGCTCGGCGAGCTGCCGGTCGACCACGCCCAGCCCGTGGAGCAGGCGGGCGTCCGGCGTGCTGCCGTCCGCGCGCC
>NZ_CAHJWW010000272.1 GCF_903643035.1 Sphingomonas bacterium
GATCATTGGGCGATGCTGCGGAACGCGATCCGGCTGGGCGTGAAGATCGCGCTCGGGACCGATCAGTTCCCCTACGAACCCAATGGCGGCACCACCGCCACGATCGCGGAGGCCGAACTCTACCAGCGAGCCGGCATGACCCCGCTCCAGGCGCTTCAGGCGGGGACGATCCGCCCCGCGGCCATGCTCCGGATAGAGGATGAGGTCGGTCGGCTCGCGCCCGGCAAGCTCGCCGACATCGTGGCCGTCACCGCCGACCCCGTAAAGGATATAGCCGCGCTCCGCACGCTCGACTTCGTGATGAAGGGAGGACTGATCGTCCGCGACGACGATGCGGGCGTTCCCGACGAGGGAGGCTCGGCGGCACGATGACGCTTGTGTTGCAGTTCACGCAACGATGTCGCGCCCGCCTTCTTGTTGATCGCCGGCGACATGCGACGGACAGTGCGAGGGCAGTCGAGCAGCCGCGGCTTTGAGATCACGGCGCTGGGCCAGGGCGGTATCGCAGGATCGCGCCGGTTGGGTGAACCTCGATCACGAGGGCACGCGCGGCGCTTGGCTTACGGGAACGGATGCCGCGCACGCGTTCGCGGCCAGACAGGGGGTAATCGCATGACGCACTCGACCAGAGCCGCTCGCACATGGCGCACGTCCACCGCCGCTGCTGCCTTGATCGCCGCCACGGCGGTCGCCGGCGGCGCGCGGGCGCAGACCTCGGCAGCGCCGGCCGCCCCGTCGCCGCCAGCCGGCGCGTCGGCGGAGGCTCCGGACAAGTCGGCGAGCACGACCGCGGAGGGGACCGGCGGCGCGCCTGCGGACAGCTCGGAAATCATCGTAACCGCGCAGCGCCGGCAGGAGTCGATCCAGAGCGTTCCGATCGCGATCACCGCAGTGACGAGCCAGACGCTCAAGAACCAGAACATCCGCAGCGTGCAGGACTACTTCGCGCTGACGCCGAACGTCAGCTTCCAGTCTAACGGCTCGCGCGACCGCAAGGACCTCGTCCTGCGCGGCATCTCGAACCAACTCAGCCCGTACTCGGACGTTCGGCAGGCATCCTACGCCTTCTACATCGACGAGTTCAACGTCGAGGCGGGCACGAGCAACCCGCAGATCGTCGACCTGGACCGCATCGAGATCCTGCGCGGGCCGCAGGGCACCTACTTCGGTCGGAATTCGATCGGCGGCGCGATCAACGTCATCACTAAAAAGCCGGTCGACCATTTCGAGGGTGAACTAGAGGGAAGCTACAGCAGCTTCGACACGCGCCGGGTCGAAGCGGTGCTCAACGTGCCAATCATCAAGAACCTGTTCGCGATCCGCGCGTCGGGCCAGTACGAAAAGTCGGACGGCTACATCAAGAACATCAACCCGATCGGGGGCGGCAACAACCACCGCTACTACACCGGCCGGATCGAGGGGCGCGTCACGCCGACGCCCGACCTGACGATCGACCTGACCTACAGCTACTCGAACGAGAGGGACGGGATGCGCGACGGCGTGCCGACCGGGTTCGTCACCGCCACTTGGGCGTCGGTCTACTACGGTTCCGACACGCCCGGCTTCATCGCCGATCCCGATGGCGTCGGCTTCTATCCGAAGAACGACAATCGCGTGAACTTCAACCGCCCACAGGATGTCGGCAGCAAGTACCAATACGAGAGCGGCCGGGCGGTATGGAACCTGGGCGGGGTGACGCTCACCGGCGTGGCGGGCCACATCTCGTCCAACCTGTTCAACTTCGGCGACGTCGACGGCGGCAGCCACGACTATTTCTACGAGAATCTCAAGCTCAAGCGCGCGTCGACCAGCGGCGAGCTGCGGTTGCAGTCGAGCGGCAGCCATCGTTTGGATTGGAGCGTCGGCACCTCGGTCGGCCATGACACCGGCAATTCGAACCAGTTCACCTTCAACGGGACCGAGAGCCCGTTCGGGCCGGACGGCTCGCAGATCACCGGCGGTCTTTCGGACAGCTCGACGACCTACTACGCGGTGTTCGGCCAGGGTACGTTCAACGCGACCGACAAGCTCGCGCTGGTCGTCGGCGGCCGCTACTCCCACGAACGCACCAAGAACCAGTCGTTCGACTCGTCGAGCGGCATCATAACCGATACTAACGACCGTGCGACGTCGTTCAACGACTTCTCGCCCAAGTTCACGGTCAACTACAAGATCGACCCCGACTTCCTGATCTATGCCACGGCCTCGCGCGGCTTCAAGTCGGGCGGCACGCAGACCAGCAACGACGTCGAGCTGGCCAACTCGTTCAAGCCGGAGACGTTGTGGAACTACGAGGGCGGCACCAAGCTCTCGCTGTTCGATCGCAAGCTGAGGCTCGATGCCGCCATCTTCTACATGGACTGGAAGAATGTGCAGGAGAACATCCAGTTCCAGTTCATCGGCGACGACGGTCTGCTGAGAGGCGTGAGCGGGATCGCCAACGCTGCGCGCGCGCGCAGTTACGGTGCCGAAGGCAGCTTCGACGCGCAGATTACCAAGGAGTTCAAGCTGAGCGGACAGGTCGGCTACGACAATGCCAAGTACCGCAAGTATCAGAACGCGCTGGTTGACGGATCGGTGATCGACGCGAGCGGGAAGCCGCTGATCGCCGCGCCGAAGTGGACGCTGGGGGCGCAAGGCCAGTATACCTACGCGATCAGCGACACGGCCGATGCGTTCGTGCGCGCCGAGTGGAACTACCGAAGCAAGATGCTGTCGTCGCAATTCGCTCTGAAGTACTACCAATTCCCGTTCATCTCGCCCAGTTATCATAACGTTAACCTGCGGATCGGCAGCGACTTCGGCCCGTTCCGGGTGGTGGCCTACGTACAGAATCTGTTCAAGGCGCACTATTACGCGAACGCTTACGAGAAAGCCTTCTACAGCGGCGTCCAAGTCGAGCCGTCATACCGTGAATTCGGCGGGACGGTGGCGTACCGGTTCTAAGCGCGGCGACGGCGGGCGGCCGCTCGCCGTCGACAGGACGATGAGGGGACACCGACGACATGCTGGACCGGCGAGACTTCTTGATGGCCTCGGCCGCTTCGGTGATGTTCGCCGCACCGGGCGTTAGGGCCGAGCAGGCGCGGGGCGGCGATGCCGCGCTGGCGGCGCTGATGCAGCGCCACGCCGAGCTCTTCCTGCAGCGTTCGCCCGAGCAGGCGACCAACTTCAACTGGGATGTCGGCGCGCACGCGGCGCTTCGCGGTCGCCTCGACGACCGCTCGCTCGCCGCGATGGATCGTGATCGGATCGCGATCGCCGCGGCGCAGGCCCAGCTACGCCGCATCGACAGGACCACGCTATCGCCCGCGGCAACGCTCGACTACGATGTCGCCGCCTTTGTCTACGACCAGTTCGCGGACATCTTCGGCCGGTACGGCTATATCGATATCGACCTGCGGCCGAGCCCGTATGTCGTCAGCCAGATGAACGGCAGTTATTACTGGATGCCGGACTTCATCGGCTCCGCCCATCCGATCGCGACCGCCGCCGACATCGATGCCTGGTATGCGCGGCTCGCGGGGCTGGCGGTGGCGCTCGACCAGGAGACCGATCGCATCCGCCACGACGCCGGCATCGGCGTGATCCCGCCGGACTTCGTGATCGTGCGCGCGGTGTCGCAGATTCGCGCGTTGCGCGACACGCCGCCGCGCCAGTCCGCATTGATGGTCGACGCGATCGCGCGTGCGCGCGCCAAGGGGCTCGGCGACATCGGCGTGCGCGGGGCCGCGATCTTCGCCGCGCAGGTCGCGCCCGCGCTCACCC
>NZ_CAHJWW010000273.1 GCF_903643035.1 Sphingomonas bacterium
CGCATCGGCCTGTCGCCCGGCGAGGCGGCGGCCGAGACCGCCGGCATCGCCGCCGCGCTCGCCGCCGACCCGGTCGACGAGCGACTGTCCTGGACGCGGCACCGACGCCCGATCGTGCTGGCGGTGCTGCTCGCGAGCTTCAACCAGCTCGCCGGGATCAATGCGGTCCTCTATTACCTCAACGACATCTTCCTGCGCGCGGGCAGCGTGTCGCCCGACCGGCAGGCGATCCTGGTCGGGCTCGCGAACCTCGCCTTCACCCTGCTCGGCATGGCGCTGATCGACCGGGTGGGGCGCAGGACCCTGCTCGCGGCCGGGGCGGCGGGGATGACCGTCTGCCTGTCGGTCGCGGCGGGCGTACTGTTGGGCAGGATCGCCGCCGCGGCGCTGCTGCCCGCGCTGGTCGGCTTCATCGCCTTCTTCGCGACCAGCCAGGGCGCGGTGATCTGGGTATATCTGTCGGAGATTTTTCCGCAGGCGGTGCGCGCGCGGGGCAGCGCGCTGGGGGCGAGCACGCACTGGCTGCTGAACGCCGCGATCGCCGCGGTCTTCCCGACGCTCGTCGCATGGTCGGCCGGCGCGCCGTTCGCGGTCTTCGCCGCCGCGATGGCGGTGCAGTTCGTCGTCGTGCTGCTGGTGTTCCCCGAAACCAAGGGCGTGGCGCTGGACGCGATGCGGACGCGGATGGCGTAGCGCGGCCGGCCCGCTCGTCGCCGCGACGGGCGGAGCGGCGATGCGATCCCGCACCGTCCGCCCGTCCTGTTGAAGAAAGGCCCACCCCGGGCCGGCGGATCGCCGGATCGGGGTGGGCCAGGGTTCCCCGGAGGGGCCGGGAAGCGGGTCAGTTGCGGATGCGGATGCCTAGGCTCAGCCGACGCTCGAACACGTTCTGCTGGTAGAACAGGTTCGTGAACTGCGCGTACTGCTTGTCCTGCGAGTTCGTCAGGTTCTGGCCCTGCGCGAACACGGTGACGTTCGGCGTCACGTCGTAGCTGGCGGAGGCGTCGAGATAGCCGACCGGCTGCGAGAAGACCGCCAGCCCGTCGCCCGACCCGTTGACGTACTGGATCGAGTTGAACCGCTTACTGCGCCAGTTGTACGCGACGCGCGCCTGGATCGCGCCCTTCTGATAGAAACCTATCAGATTGTACTGGTATTTCGAGTTGTCGGGCACCGGCAGCTGCTTGCCGAACAGGTCGGCGTTCGAGCTCTCGCTGTCCGACAGGGTGAAGTTCGCGTTCGCGCCGAACCCGCCCAGCCAGCCGGGCAGGAAGGTGAACTGCTGCTGGTAGCCGGCTTCCACGCCCTTGATCTTGCCGCCGCCGCCGTTCGCGGTCGTCTGGATGATGCCGCCGGCCCGGACGACGCCGTCGCTGTCCGCGATCGGGGTGAGGATCCCCTCGTTCTGCGGGAACGACTTGACGTCGAACAGGAACACCGCCGCGCTCAGCAGGCCGCCCTGGCCGAAGTAATATTCCAGCGAGCCGTTGTAGTTGGTCGACTGGAACGGATCGAGGTTCGGATTGCCCGAGTTCCCCTGCAGGAAGACCTGCAGCGTGCTCGGCAGGTTCGGGTAGCGGCCGTTGTTGGCGCCGTAATACAGCACCCGTCCGGCGCCGAGATCGAACAGGTTGAGCTCGCCCACGACCTTGGCCGCCGCCAGGCGCAGCTTCAGCTGCCGATCGATGTCGATGGTGAGATTGCCGGCGGGCAGGAAGCGGTCGATCTGCTTCTTGCCGGCGGTCGTGCCCAGGTTGAGGAACACGCCGTTGTAGTTCCCGCCGGTCCCGATGAACCTAGACGGATCGGTGGTGTTCGAGAAGACGGTGCGGTCCGTCGTGGTGTAGCGCAGGCCGACGTTGCCCGAGAAGTTCAGCCCGAGGATCGCCCCGTCCTGTGATCCGAAGTTCAGCTGCATGTACGCGGCCGCGGTGTTCTCCCTGATGCGGAAGCTGGTGGTCGGGTCCTGGTACTCCGCGTTGCCGGGATACAGGCTGTTCTGGAACGCGAGCGGGTTGCTCATCGCATCGGGGTCGAGGCCGGGGATACCCGCGGACGGGACGCCGCCGAAGATGAAGCTGTTGTACTGCTTGATGATGTTGCCGAGCGCCCCGAATGTATAAATCGGCAGCACCGACCGGCCCTCGACCGCCGGGGTGCCGGTCTGCGTGATGCCGGCGTCCTTGTAATAGTATAGGTCGCCGGGGCCGCTGAGCGTCCCCACTCCCGGCACGGTGACGGGCGCCAGATACTTGAACTGCGCCACCGTCACGTCGCGGGTGCTGTAGCGCAGGCCGGCGTCGATCGTCTTGAAGAAGCCGTCGCCCGGGAAGGTGAAGGTGCCGTCGGCGCGGAAGGCGTCGGTCTTCGACCGGCGATGGTCGCCATAGCCCCAGGTCGAGAACAGCTCCCAGTTCGCCGGGTTCGTGATGTTGGTCCCGAAGGCCAGCGTCGGATAATGGGTGGTGTAGTCGATGCCGACGTTGACCGACGACAGGCCGGCCGGGTTCTGGAGGACGAAGCACGATGCCGGCAGCGCGGCGATCGCGACGTTCTGACATTGCGGCGTGACGCCGCGCGGCAGCAGGCCGCCCGTCACCGGCTTCGAATCCGCCTGCGACGACACCGAGTCGCGCTTCGCGTCGGCATGGGTCCAGCGGATCGTGCCCTTGAAGTTGCTGCCGCTGTCATAGGTGAGTTCGAGGTTGGTGTTGTAGGTCCGCGACCTGATGTTGGTCGCGATGCTGTCCTCCACGAACTGGGGAAGCGCGAAATTGCCGACCGTCACGACGCCGCTCTTGTCGTAGACCGATCCGGCCTGGAGCGGCAGCGGGTTGTAGCCGCTGTTGAGCTGGAGGTTCACCGCGCGGGTACGGTCGTCGAGATGGGTGTAGAAACCGTCCGCGGTCAGGGTGAGCTGGTCGTTGATGTGGAACTGCGCCGACCCGTCGATCGCATAGCGTTCGCGCTGCGTGCGCTGGTTGGACGCGCTCGTCACCGCCGGCTGGTAGACATAGTCGCCGCTTCCCGCGCGGATGGTCGTGTCGATCCTGCCGTCGCCGTTGAAGTCCCGGTTGCTGACCGACTCGCCCGACGCGAGCCAGCTGTTGCCGGTGTCGATGCGGATGTTGGCGAGGTTCGCCTTCTGGTAGGAGCCCGCGAGCACCAGGCCGAACCGGTCGCCATGATAGCCGGCGAGCCCCGAATAGAGCTGGTCGAGCTTCTTGGTGCGGTTGCCATAGTCGCCCTGCCCCGCGCCGGTCAGCGTCAGGCCGCGCTTGAGGTCGAACGGCCGCCGGGTCTTCAGATCGATCGTGCCGCTGACGCCGCCCTCGATCTGGCGCGCGGTCGACGACTTGAACACGTCGACGCCCGAGAACAGGGTCGCGGGGACGTCGGTGAAATTGGGCTGGGCGTTGTCGATGCTCTGGGCGCCCAGGAACTGCTCGCCGTTCAGCGTGACCAGGACCTGGCCGAGACCGCGGATGTTGACGCCCGACCCCTCGCCCGCCGACCGGTCGATCTGGATGCCCGGCACGCGCTGCAACGAGTCGGCGATGGTCGAGTCGGGCAGCTTGCCGATGTCTTCCGCGACGATCGAGTCGACGATCTGCGCCGCGTTGCGCTTCAGGTCCACGGCGGCCTTCTGCGCGCCGCGGACGCCGATGACGACGATGTCGCCCGCATCGCTGGCCGGCGTCGAGGTGGCGTCGCCGCCGTCGGCCTGCGGAGCGGCGGAGGCCGCCGCGCCCGCGCCGGGGCTGGT
>NZ_CAHJWW010000274.1 GCF_903643035.1 Sphingomonas bacterium
GCGGCCGCTGGCGGCATGGCAGGCGGAACGGGCCGGGGGCATGGGCGACCGGGTCGCGCTGGCGCCGCTGGTCCTGCTGCCCTGTCGCGCCGTCCTGGTGCAGCGGATCGACGCGCGGGCCGCGGCGATGTTGGAGGGCGGCGCTGTGGAGGAGGTGGCGGCGCTGATGGCCCGCAGAGACCTGCCGGCGGACGCGCCTGTCCGCCGCGCGATCGGCGTGGCGGACATCGCCGCGATGCTCGCAGGCACGATCGACCAGGCCGAGGCGCTGCACCGGCTGCGGCTGGTGACCCGCCGCTACGCCAAGCGGCAATATACGTGGTTTCGGCACCAACCGCCCGCTATGTGGCCACGGATCACCGACCAGAACGAAAACGATCTTGAAATAATATTACGCATTTAGATGTTGACGCGCATCTTTGTGTCTCTTACGTCGCGTTTCTCTTCATTCTCTCACGTCCGGGTTTTGTCATGACGCAGAAAAGCGGTGCCGACATATTGATCGAGGCGCTGACCGACCTCGGGGTCGAAGTCGTCTTCGGCTATCCCGGCGGCGCGGTGTTGCCGATATATGACGCGTTGTTCCGCGCCGCCGCGGCGGGCGGGCGCATCCGCCATATCCTCGTGCGGCACGAACAGGCCGCGACCCACGCGGCCGAGGGTTACGCCCGGTCGACCGGGAAGCCCGGCGTGGTGCTCGTCACCTCCGGTCCGGGCGCGACCAATGCGATCACCGGCATCACCGACGCCCTGATGGACTCGATCCCCATGGTGGTCATCACCGGCCAAGTGCCGACCGCGCTGATCGGTACCGACGCGTTCCAGGAAGCGGACACGGTCGGCATCACGCGCCACTGCACCAAGCACAACTATCTGGTGAAGGATCCAGCGAAGCTGGGCGACACGATCCACGAGGCCTTCCACATCGCGACATCGGGACGTCCAGGTCCGGTGGTGGTCGACGTGCCCAAGGACGTGCAGGTCGCGACCGCGAGATACGGGAAGCCCGGCCCGATCCAGCACAAGACCTATCGTCCGCAGGTGAAGGCCGACCGGTCCGCGATCGAGGCGGCGGTCGACATGCTCGCCGCGGCCGAGCGCCCGGTGCTCTACACCGGCGGCGGGGTCATCAACTCGGGGCCGCGCGCGAGCGCGCTGCTGCGCGAGATCGCCCGGCTGTCGGGGGCGCCGGTCACCTCCACGCTGATGGGACTTGGCGCGTTCCCCGCCTCCTCGCCGCAGTTCCTGGGCATGCTGGGCATGCATGGCACGTTCGAGGCGAACCACGCGATGAACCGCGCGGATCTGGTGATCGCGATCGGCGCGCGGTTCGACGACCGGGTGACGGGCAGGCTCGATGCGTTCAGCCCCACCAGCCGCAAGGTTCACATCGACATCGACCGGTCGAGCATCAACAAGAACGTCCGCGTCGACCTGCCCGTGGTGGCGGACGTCGGCCACGCGCTGGAGGACATGGTCCACGTCTGGAAGGCGCGGCAGCATCCCATGTCCGACCTGACCGACTGGTGGGCGAGCATCGCGGAATGGCGCGCGAGGAAGTGCCTCGACTTTCCCGAGGAGGGGACGGCGATCATGCCTCAGCGTGCGGTGAAGGCGCTGTGGGAGGCGACGCACGCGCGTGATCCGATCATCACGACCGAGGTCGGCCAGCACCAGATGTGGGCCGCGCAATATTTCGGGTTCGAGAAGCCCAACAAGTGGCTGACGTCGGGCGGGCTAGGCACGATGGGCTATGGCCTGCCCGCCGCGATCGGCGCGCAACTCGGCAGCCCGGGCGCGCTGGTGATCGACATCGCGGGCGAGGCGTCGATCCAGATGAACATCCAGGAGCTGGCGACCGCGAGCCAGTATCGGCTGCCCGTCAAGATCTTCATCCTCAACAACGAGCGGCTCGGCATGGTCCGCCAGTGGCAGGAGATCACCTATGAGAGCCGCTATGCGGAGAGCTACTCGGACTCGCTGCCCGATTTCGTGAAGCTCGCCGAGGCCTATGGCTGGCGCGGCATCCGCATATCGGCGCGCGGCGAGCTGGACGACGGCATCGCCGCGATGCTGGCGCACGACGGGCCGGTGATGGTCGACTGCCGCGTGTCGCAGCTCGCCAACTGCTTCCCGATGATCCCGTCGGGCGCGGCGCATACCGACATGATCCTGCAGGCGGACGACTGGTCGGGCACGATGACCGACGAGGCGAAGGCGCTGGTGTGATGGCGATAAAGCTCCCTTTACGCTCGTGGGAAGGGCTGGGAGTGGGCCTGTCCGACCACGCCCGGCCCTGCCCGTCCCCGACCCCTCGCGCGGGCGGAGAGTAGCCGTGCAGATCGCGGCCGACCTTGCCGAACGCCATACGCTGGCCGTGCTCGTCGACAACGAGCCGGGCATCCTCGCGCGCATCGCCGGACTGTTCACCGCGCGCGGGTACAACATCGAGTCGCTGACGGTGTCGGAGATCAGCACGGACGACTCGGTCAGCCGGATCACCATCGTCACGTCGGCGAGTGCACAGGTGATGGAGCAGATCATCGCCCAGCTCGAACGGCTGATACCCGTCCACCGCGTCACCGACCTGACGGTGCTCGGCCCGCACGTCGAGCGCGAGCTGGCGATGGTGAAGGTGGCGGGCACCGGCGAGCAGCGGATCGAGGCGATGCGGCTCGGCGAAGTTTATCGCGCGCGCGTGGTGGACGCGACCACCTCGTCGTTCGTCTTCGAGCTGACCGGCGGGCGCGACAAGATCGACGCGTTCGTCGGCCTGATGAAGCAGCTTGGCCTGGTCGAAGTCGCGCGCACCGGCATCGTCGCTATCGCGCGAGGGCGCGACGCAGCGTAACAACCCACCACGACCAGCCCGTAACCCCGGCAGACGCCAGTGTCTCTCCTTGGCGAAGAGACGCCGACGTTCGCCGGCGTGAGACCCAACAGGAGCCACGATCCATGCGCGTATATTATGATGCCGATGCCGACCTCAGCCTGCTCACGACCAAGAAGGTCGCGATCATCGGCTATGGTTCGCAGGGCCACGCCCATGCGCAGAACATGCGCGACTCGGGCGTCAGGGATGTCGTGATCGCGCTGCGCCCGGGCTCGGCTTCCTCGAAGAAGGCCGAAGGCGCAGGCTTCACGGTCATGGACAACAAGGCCGCCGCAGCCTGGGCGGACCTCGTGATGGTGCTGGCCCCCGACGAGCATCAGGCCGCGATCTGGGCCGACGACCTGAAGGATCACATGAAAGAGGGCGCGACCCTCGCCTTCGCGCACGGCCTGAACATCCATTTCGGGCTGATCGAGCCGCGCTCCGACATCGACGTGGTAATGATCGCGCCCAAGGGGCCGGGTCACACCGTCCGCTCCGAATACCAGCGCGGCGGCGGCGTGCCATGCCTCCTGGCGATCGCGCAAGACGCCAGCGGCAACGCGCACGACCTGTGCCTGTCCTATGCCAGCGCGATCGGCGGCGGTCGTGCCGGCATCATCGAGACGAGCTTCCGCGAGGAGTGCGAGACCGACCTGTTCGGCGAGCAGGCGGTGCTGTGCGGAGGGCTGAGCCACCTGATCCAGGCCGGGTTCGAGACGCTGACGGAGGCGGGTTACGCGCCCGAGATGGCGTATTTCGAGTGCCTGCACGAGGTGAAGCTGATCGTCGACCTGATGTACGAGGGCGGCATCGCCAACATGCGCTACTCGATCAGCAACACCGC
>NZ_CAHJWW010000275.1 GCF_903643035.1 Sphingomonas bacterium
GCGCGTTCGTTCGCAACGGCCGACGGTTGCGCGACGGCGACGCGATCGACTTCGGCGCCGGCGTGTCCGCCCTCGCGCAGGACCGCGCCGAGGACGGCAGCTGGGCGCTGGCGTTCGCGGGCGACGAGCCGGTCGAGCTGCTGCTGGAACGAGCGGGACGCATGCCGCTGCCGCCCTATATCGCCGCCCGCCGGCGCGCGGATGCGAGCGATCGCGCCGACTATCAGACGATGTTCGCGGCGGAGCCCGGCGCGGTCGCCGCGCCCACCGCCGCGCTCCATTTCACGCCCGCGCTGATGGCGGCGCTAGCGGCGGCGGGGATCGGCCATGCGACGCTGACGCTCCACGTCGGCGCCGGCACCTTCCTGCCGGTGAAGGCCGCCGATACCGACGACCATGCGATGCACGCCGAATGGGGCCGTATCGATACCGACACCGCCGCGCGCCTGAACGCCGTCCGCGCCGCCGGGGGCCGGGTGGTCGCGGTCGGCACCACGTCGCTGCGCCTGATCGAGAGCGCATGCGACGCGGACGGGCGGGTCCGTCCGTTCGAAGGCGACACCGCGATCTTCATCACGCCCGGCTATCGTTTCCGCGGCGTCGACGGACTGCTCACCAACTTCCACCTGCCGCGCTCGACGCTGATGATGCTGGTCGCCGGCCTGATGGGGCTCGACCGGATGAAGGTCGCCTATGCCCGGGCGATCGAGACCGGCTACCGCTTCTATTCCTATGGCGATGCATCGCTGCTCCTGCCGTAGCGCCCCCTTCGGTCCGCCTTCGACGGCGCCGACATCGAGAACGGCCGTGCCGCGGTGCCGGTCCCCCGGCGGCGGTTCGGCGTCCGGCCCATCGTGAAGCGCAGTTCGCCGCCGGCACGGATCTCGCCGTCCGTCAGGAAGCTGCGGTCGAGGGATGCGCCGTCGAGCGTGACCGCCGTCACATAGGGAGCGGCCGGCGAGAGCCCGTCCGCGACCACGACGAAGCGTCCGCCGTTCGGCAGGTGCAGCACCGCGCGATCGACGAACGGCCGGCCGATGACGTATTGGTTCGATCCCGGCGCGACCGGATAGAAGCCGAGCGCGGTGAACACCAGCCAGGCGGACATCTGCCCCAGGTCGTCGTTGCCCGCGAGCCCGTCGGGCGTCGGCTTGTACTGCGACGCGACGATCTGGCCCAGCCGCTCCTGCGTGCGCCACGGCGCGCCGGCGAAGTCGTAGAGATAGGCGACATGGTGGCTCGGCTCGTTGCCGTGGATATACTGGCCGATCAGGCCGGCGATGTCCTCCGATCGGCTGTAGTCCAGTTTCGACGTGTCATAGTCGAACATCGCGTCGAGCCTGGCGATCGCCTTCGCGTCGCCACCCAGCAGCCGGATCAGGCCGGCCTCGTCCTGCGGCATGAACCAGCTGTATTGCCAGGCATTGCCCTCCGTATAGTCGGAGCCGTAGTTGATCGCCGCCGGGTCGAACGGCGTGCGGAACGCGCCCGTCGACAGGCGGGCGCGCAGCCAGCCCGTCCGGGGATCGAAGCTGTTGCGCCAGTTGCCCGCCCGCGCCTGGAACCGGTCGGCGACGTCCTTGCGTCCCATCGCCCGCGCCATGCGTGCGATCGCCCAGTCGTCATAGGCGTATTCCACGGTCTTCGAGGCGGCTTCCGGCTCCTTGTCGATGGGCACGTAGCCGCGCTTCATATACTCGCCGAGCCCGCCGTACGGCGCGTAGGTGGCGCTTGCGACCATCGCGTCGAGCGCGGCATCCGCGTCGAAGCCGCGTATCCCCTTCAGATATGCGTCGGCGATCACCGGCGCCGCGTGATAGCCGATCATCGTCCACGTCTCCCGGCCGGCGAACTGCCACACGGGCAGGATGCCCCAGGGGCTGTCGCGCCGGCTGGCGACCAGCGAGCGCACGATGTCGGTCGTGGTGCGTTCGGGCTGGACGAGCGTGAGCAGCGGGTGCTCCGCGCGGAACGTGTCCCATAGCGAGAAGGTGGAGCGGAACGTGTATCCCGCCGCCTGGTGGACCTGGTCGTCGGGACCCCGGTAGCGGCCATCGGCGTCGCTCCAGACGCTCGGCGCCAGCAGCGCATGGTAGAGCGCGGTATAGACGCTGGTGCGCATCGGCGCGGGCGCGTCGATGTCCAGCGCGCCCAGCGCCTGCGTCCATGCGGCGGCGGTGCGGGCGCGCACCGCGTCGAAGTCGCCCGGCTCGCTCTCCAGATTGGCGACGGCGGCGCTCTCGTCCACGCCGGACAGCGCCACCTTGACCTCCAGCGCCGATCGCAGCGTACCGAAGTCCAGCCGCGCCTCCAGTGCCCGGCCGAGCTTCTCCGCCACCGCGTCGCTGCCCCGGCCGGGTCCCTGGAAACCCTTGTAGGCGACCGCCGGATCGCGATCGACGAAGCCGTGGTCGGTCAGCGGCGCCGAGAAGCGCATCGCGAAGTATAACTTGCGCCCCGGCGCCCAGCCGCGCGTCTCGCGAAAGCCGGTCAGCGTGCCGTCGGGCCGAAGATGCAGGCCGGACCAGAGCGTCTTGCCCGGATAGTTGTATAGCGAGGATCGCAGATCGACGACGAGGTGCGCCGCCGTGCCCGCCGGAAAGGCATAGCGGTGAACGCCGATGCGAACGCCCGCCGTCAGCTCCGCGCGCACGCCGGCGCCGGTCTTGGCGTCGGTCCCGGCGTCCGTCAGCGTCACAGCATAATAGCCGGGATGCGCGACCTCCAGGCGGTGGTCGAAGCGGGACCTGTATCCCGATCCCGGCCGCTTCGGGTCGCCGGGATCCATCCGGACGTCGACGCCCGCCTGCGGCATGACCAGCACGTCCCCGAGGTCGGAATGGCCCGCGCCCGAAAAATGCGTGTGGCTGAAGCCCTGGATCGTCGGGTCGTCGTACCGATAGCCGGCGGCATGGCCGTAGCAGGCGCGGACCTCGCATCCGGTGTCGGTGTCGGGGGACAGCTGCACCATCCCGAACGGCGCGGTCGCGCCTGGGAACGTATGCCCTTCCCCGCCGGTGCCGATCATCGGATCGGCCGCGTCGATCGGCGCCGGCACGGCCTGAGGCTCAGCGGTCGGGGCCTGGACGGTGTGGGCCTGGGCGGTCCGGAGGTCGCCGACGGTGCCGATGATCGCCAGGGCGAGCGGGAGGGGCATGCGCATGACGCCTTCTAGACAGATGCTTTCGCCCGGTGTCCAACCGTGTCGCCTCCCTGTCCCGGAGAAGGTGGACCTCGCCCGTCCGCACCCTCCCGGTGTCGCTTCCCTGCGGGCGCGCGACGCTTTAGGCTCGGGTCCGATGCGCCGTCTGTCGATCCTCCTCGCGTTCCTGCTCGCCGCGCCCCTGCCCGCTGCGCCCCTGCCCGCCGCGCGCGGGCAGATCGATCGCATGGCCGTCGCCACGCCCGACATCGCGCTGGCCGCCGATGCCGAGGACCGCTGGATCCCCTTTACCCTGACGCCGGGCAACCAGCTGCTCTTCGACCTCGACCTCGACGGGCGGTCGATCAGCGCGATCCTGGACACGGGCGTCAGCTATTCGGTGCTGTCGCGGCGCTATGCGGCCGGGCAACGCCTGGCCGTCCGGGCGGTCGGCCGCGCGACCGCGATCGGCGGGGCGGTCCCGATCGGCTGGGTCGACACGCGATCGCTGTCGCTGGGCGGCCTGACCCGGACCGGCGG
>NZ_CAHJWW010000276.1 GCF_903643035.1 Sphingomonas bacterium
CGTGGCGGCGGCCCGCGCTCCAGATCCGCGGCGTCAGCCAGTAGCCGAATGCGGACGCGAGCGAGACGGACGTGAGCGCGAGGTAGGCCGGCGCGCCGTAGGCCCAGGCGAAACCCGAGATGCCGAGCACGGCGAACGTGGTGTAGATCTCGCCGGCATTTACGAACCAGAATATCAGAAGCCCGAGCCGACGTCCCCCGATCGCCCACTCCTCGACATCGCGCGCGCGTGCGCGGCGGCCGCCATAGGCGATCGCGCCGCCGACCGTGGCGAGCAGCACAGCGATGGCGACCATGGCGATCACGCGTCCCGCTCCCCGTCCGTGGAGGCAGCCGCCTCGTCGCGCCGGAACACGAACGCGATCGCGGCCGAGGCGACGAGCACGCCGGCCATCTGCCACGCCATCTGGAACGGCAGCCCGAACGGACGCCACATGATCCGGTTGGCAGCACCCGCGCCGCCGAGCTGCCAGGCGAACGGCAGCAGCAGCGCGAACCGGTACAGGCGCGGCGCCCGAGCCCTCCGGCCGGTCAACGCTCGCCGTGTGTCAGAAACCGGAATTGTCAGGCCCGCCTCCAGCGGCGATCCAGCCGACGATCTTGTCTTCCAGTACCTGCAGCGGAAGCGCACCGGTGCCGATCACC
This sequence comes from Sphingomonas bacterium, assembly GCF_903643035.1. Taxonomy (GTDB): domain Bacteria; phylum Pseudomonadota; class Alphaproteobacteria; order Sphingomonadales; family Sphingomonadaceae; genus Sphingomonas. Next base: position 645 of record NZ_CAHJWW010000276.1, read on the forward strand.
TGATCGTGGAAGTCCCGGACCGCGAAACGGCCGCCCAGCGCGGCGGTCGACCGATCGCGCAGGCCGCGAATCTTGAGCTCGCCCATCTTGTAAGCGCACGCCTGCCCCGGCGCGGCGATATAGCGGTCGACCTCGACCGTCACGTCGTGCGGCGCCATCGACGTGTTCGCCAGCATGTAGGCGATCGCCTGCTGCCGCTCCCATCCCTGCGCGTGGAGGCCGGTGTCCACCACCAGCCGCACCGCGCGCAGCATCTCCATGTCGAGGTGGCCGAACCACTGGTACGGATCGCCATACATGCCGAGCTCGCGCCCCATCGACTCGCAGTACAGCGCCCATCCCTCGGTATAGGCGGTGAATCCCTCGTCGGAGAAGCGCAGCAATTGGGGCAGCTTCTCGTTCTCGCGCGCGAGCGTGATCTGGAAATGGTGGCCGGGTATGCCTTCGTGAAGCGTGAGGGTCTCGAGCGTGGGGATCGGGCGGGTGCCGAGCATCGCCATGTTGAAGAACAGCACGCCCGGAGTTCTGCCGTCCGGCGGACCCGGGCGGTAGTAGCCCGTGCCGCGCTGGGCGCCGAGCGCCGGCAGCGGCTGGACGCTGAACGGCGCCTTGGGCCGGCGCGCGAAGAGCTGCGGGATTGATCGCCAGATCTTCGCCTCGATCGTGGCGAAGCGGCCGAGCAGCTCTTCCGGAGTCTTGCAGTAGAAGCGCGGATCGGTGCGGACGAAGACGAAGAAAGCGGCGAGATCACCGTTGAAGCCGATGCTGGTCTTCGCGTCCTCCATCTCGTGGTGGATGCGCTGGACCTCCGACAGGCCGAGCCGGTGGATCGCATCGGGGCTGGCGGTGGTCGTGGTGTGTCGCTCGAGCTCGGCCGCGTAGAGCGCCGCTCCGCCCTTCATCGCCGAACGGCCGACCGCCTCGCCCGTGCGCGGCAGATAGTCGTCGGACAGGTATGACTTCCAGAGCGCGTAGCCGGGATAGATGCGGTCGGTGATGACCTGCCGGTAGGATGCCTCGAGCCGAACACGATCGCCTTCGGAGATGGCCGGCGGCATCCTCGTCACGGCCGCGTAGAACGGGCTCTGCTCGATGGGCGTGGCGAGCACGGCGTCGACCTGCGACAAGACGTTGGTGACGATGATGCGCGGTTGGACCTGGCCCGCGGCAACACCTCGCTTGAGCTGAACGACCGTCGTCTGCAGGTAGCCGGCGAAGCCGACGAGCCGTACTAGCCCCGCCTCGTAATCCTGAAGCGCCGCGAACGGCGCGCTTGTGAGCACGAAGTCCGGGAACTCGAGGTGGAGACCGAACGACGGATCAAGCGGCGCGCGGGCCGCCGTGTCGAACGCACCGCTGCGCAGGAAGGCGAGCGTCCGGTCGGTCTGGTACGCGAAGACATCGTAGGCGATGCGATCGGCGACCGGGAGGCCGTTCCTGCGGATCGCGGCGAGCGCGGCGTGGTCCCGCTCCCGGTCCGCTAGCAGCGCGGCACGATAGGCGTCCGCGAGCGGATCCATGAAAGGCGTCGCACGCGGTTTCTCCGACACGGCTTGGCGGAGCGCGTCGGAAGCCGCGCTGGCATCGAGCAGGGCACGCAGCCGCGAGACGTCGCCCGCTGCTGGCTGGGCAGGAAGACGCGCCGCCAGCAGCGCCGCGCCCGCCGCGCCGACCGCCTGCCGACGTGTCGGGCTCCATCCCTGCCGGTCCGCCATGCCCGCCTCCATTCTGCCGCCGTCTCGGTGACGGGTTTGCAGGGCCGTGATAATCCCTTGCTTTGCACCCGACGCTGCGGTCCGGCAACCGCGACCGTCTCCAGGTCGGGCGAATTCCCTGTCCGAACTCATTGTCTTAGCGACAGCTCTGCCGACACGTCCGGGCGATCTGGCCCACGACGTTGCGACTGGCGCAATGACATGCGGGCGCCGCGCGCATTGTGTCGAGACCGACGACCCAGCAGCCTTGGCCGACCAGCATCGTCGGGGGCAGCGCGTGGGTGTCGGCAAGTGGATAGCGGCGGTCGTCCTCGCCTCGTCGTTCGCGGCTGCGGCACAGCCCGTGCAGCCGCACGTCACGGCGCTGGTCGGCGCGACGGTGGTGGACGTCGACAGCGGACGCGAGACGCCGGACGCGGCCGTACTCATCGAGGACGGCCGCATCGTGCGGATCGGTCCGCGCGCCACCGTCGCCGTGCCGCCGGGTGCGCGGATCAGGTCGATGACCGGCAAGTGGCTGATCCCCGGCCTGATGAACATGCACGTCCACCTCGGCCTCAAGCTGCCCGGGGCGGCAGGCGCCGCGCTCGTCGGCGAGACCGATCCGCAGGAGGTGCTGCGCATGGCGGGCAACGCGCGCCGCTCGCTGCTCTCGGGCGTCACCACCGTGCGCCTGGTCGGCGAGGATCACGGCAACGACTTCGCGCTGCGCGCCGAGATCGACCGCGGCGAGGTGATCGGCCCGCGGATCAAGACCGCGGGGGGAGATCATCGTCCCGACCGGAGGGCATGGCTCGCTCGAGGCGGACGGTCCCTACGGGCTCGCCCGGGCGGTTCGCGCGCAGATCAAGCAGGGCGCGGACTGGATCAAGATCGCGATCTCCGGCGGCATCGCCGACAGTCGCGGCGACATCTCGGCGGCGCCCATGACGGACGAGGAGCTGTCGACGCTGATCGAGGTCACCCACCGTAACGGCGTGCCCGTGACGGCGCACAACGGATCGGTGGCGGCCGCGCAGCAGGCGTTGCGGTTCGGCATCGACGGCTTCGAGCACGGCTACCATTTCGACGAGGCGACGCTCGAGGCCATGAAGGCCAAGGGCGTCTGGCTGGTGCCGACGATCGTCGTCACCCAGCCCGGGGCCAGGCAGTTCTACCGCAAGATCGGCTCACCCGACTGGTATCTCGCGCGCGTCGACAGCACCGGCAAGGATCATTGGGCGATGCTGCGGAACGCGATCCGGCTGGGCGTGAAGATCGCGCTCGGGACCGATCAGTTCCCCTACGA
>NZ_CAHJWW010000277.1 GCF_903643035.1 Sphingomonas bacterium
CGCCGGCCTCGCCCCTGCTGGCGATGGACGGCGCGCCGGCGATGACGGCCCAGCCGGGGATCGGCCAGCCGGTCAACGGCGTGGTCCACCTCCAGCCGCAGGTGACGGCGACGGGGGTCCGCGCGCACCACATGCACGACTACTATCTGATGCCGACGATCACGGCGGTGTCGGCGCTCGTGCTCGTCCTGCTGGTGATCGTGGTGATCCGCTTCCGCGCGTCCGCCAATCCGGTGCCGTCGCGCACGTCGCACAACACCGTGCTGGAAGTCGCCTGGACGCTGCTGCCGGTGCTGGCGCTGGTGCTGATCGCGGTGCCGTCGATCGGGCTGTTGCAGGCGCAGTACAAGCCGGCGCCGGCCAACGCCGTGACGCTGAAGGCGATCGGCAACCAGTGGTACTGGAACTATCAGTATCCCGACCACGGCGGGTTCGAGGTCACCGCCAACATGCTCAAGGAACAGAGCCAGGTCGGCAAGGGCGAGCGCGCGCGCACGGACGCGGACGGCCCCCGGCTACTGGCGGCGGACAACCGGGTCGTCCTGCCGGTGGGCGTGCCGATCCGCCTCATCACCACGGCCAACGACGTGATCCACAGCTGGGCGGTTCCCGCCTTCTGGATCAAGCTCGACGCGGTGCCCGGCCGCCTGAACGAGACGAGCTTCACGATCGAGCGGCCTGGCCTCTATTTCGGCCAGTGCTCCGAACTGTGCGGCGCGCGGCACGGCTTCATGCCGATCGCGGTCGAGGCGGTGCCGCCGGCGCAGTTCGCCGCCTGGGTCCGCGCGAAGGGCGGCACGATGCCGGGCGGCGGTCCCGCCGGCGTGACGACGACCCAGCCGTCGGACAAGGTGATCCCGCAGCCCGGTGCGGCGCTGGCGCCGCAGCCGACGACCGCTTCGTACAAGACTCCGCCGGCCGGACCCGATCCGACGGCGGCCAGCACGCCCGTTCCTTCCAACCAGCGCGCCACCGGCAACCCGGCCGGCAGCGGCAACGCCGGACAGTAACGCCATGACCGACACCGCCCTCCGCCCGTTCGCCTTCGACGCTCCCCAGGCGCAGGACCATGCTGACGCCCATGCCGACCACAGGCCCGGCTTCTTCGCCCGCTGGTTCATGTCCACGAACCACAAGGACATCGGCACGCTGTACCTGATCTTCGCGATCGTCGCGGGGATCATCGGCGGGTCGATCTCCGGCCTGATGCGCATGGAGCTGGCGCATCCCGGGATTCAGTATCTGCAGGGTTGGGCGTCGCTGCTGAACGGGGGCGAGGCGAGCCTCGACCAGTCGCTCCACCTGTGGAACGTGCTCATCACCGCGCACGGCCTCATCATGGTGTTCTTCATGGTGATGCCGGCGATGATCGGCGGGTTCGGCAATTGGTTCGTGCCCATCATGATCGGCGCGCCTGACATGGCGTTCCCGCGGATGAACAACGTCAGCTTCTGGCTGCTGATCCCCGCCTTCTCGCTGCTGCTCGCCTCGCCGTTCTTCGGCGGCGCGGGCAACGGCTGGACGCTGTACGCGCCGCTGTCGACCTATGGCGAGCCGGGGCCGTCGACCGACATGGCGATCCTCGCGCTCCATCTCGCGGGCGCGTCGTCGATCCTCGGTGCGATCAACTTCATCACGACGATCTTCAACATGCGCGCGCCGGGCATGACGCTGCACAAGATGCCGCTGTTCGTGTGGTCGGTGCTCGTCACTGCCTTCCTTCTGCTCCTGGCGCTGCCGGTCCTCGCCGCGGCGATCACCATGCTGCTGACCGACCGCAATTTCGGCACCACCTTCTTCGATCCCGCCGGCGGCGGCGATCCGATCCTGTACCAGCACCTGTTCTGGTTCTTCGGCCACCCCGAAGTCTACATCATGATCCTGCCGGGCTTCGGCATCGTCAGCCAGATCATCTCGACCTTCAGCCGCAAGCCGGTGTTCGGCTATCTCGGCATGGCCTATGCGATGGTCGCGATCGGCGTGGTCGGCTTCGTCGTGTGGGCGCACCACATGTTCACCACCGGCCTGTCCGTGAACACCAAGATGTATTTCACCGCCGCGACGATGGTGATCGCGGTGCCGACCGGGATCAAGATCTTCTCGTGGATCGCGACGATGTGGGGCGGGTCGCTGTCGTTCAGGACGCCGATGATGTGGGCGATCGGCTTCATCTTCATGTTCACCGTCGGCGGCGTGACGGGCGTGGTGCTCGCCAACGGCGGCATCGACGACTACATGCAGGACACATATTACGTCGTCGCGCACTTCCATTACGTGCTCAGCCTCGGCGCGGTGTTCTCGCTGTTCGCGGGCTTCTACTACTGGTTCCCCAAGATGTCGGGAAAGATGTACAACGAGTTGCTGGGCCAAGTTCACTTTTGGGTGTTCTTCATCGGTGTGAACGTGATGTTCTTCCCGATGCACTTCCTGGGCCTGCAGGGCATGCCGCGGCGCATCCCCGACTATACCGGCCAGTTCGAGCATTGGAACACGGTCGCCAGCGTCGGCTACATGATCATGGCGGCGAGCATGGTGGTGTTCTTCGTCAACCTGGTATGGTCGCTGGCCGCGGGCCGGAAGGTCGGCGACAATCCCTGGGGCGAGGGCGCGACGACGCTGGAATGGACGCTGTCCAGTCCGCCACCCTACCATCAGTTCGAGACGCTGCCGCTGATCGACTGAGCGTCCCGGCGAAGACCTGGATACATGGGACGCCCCGGGGAGACCCGGGGCGTTTCCGTTTGGCGCCTCCCGGGCAGACCGGAACGGCAGGCGTCATCGACGAAGCGCCGCTATCGACGGCGCGGGGATCGCGTCGCTCGTGGCCGCGAGGTGATCTGGCGCAGCGTCCTGCGACGAGCGGCCTTCTCGCGGGCGACCGCAGGGCGTATGCGCCTCATCCGATGACCCCAGCCGTCGCCGCCCCGCTGCCCGCCGACTGGCGCGACTTCCTTGCGCTGACCAAGCCGCGCGTGATGACGCTGGTGGTGTTCACCGGCCTGTGCGGCATGCTCGCGGCGCCCGTCCGCGTCGACCCGGTGCTGGGGTTCACCGCCATCCTGTGCATCGCGCTGGGCGCCGGCGCGGCCGGCGCGCTGAACCAGTGGTACGAGTCGGACATCGACCTCATCATGCGCCGGACCGCCAAGCGGCCGCTGCCCGACGGCCGGATGGACCGGCCCGCGGCGCTTCAGTTCGGGGTCGGTCTCGGCGCCTTCTCCGTCATCCTGATGGGCCTTGCGATCAACGTGCCGGCGGCGGCGATCCTGGCGGTGTCGATCCTGTTCTACGTGCTGGTCTATACCGTGTGGCTGAAGCGGCGCACGCCGCAGAACATCGTGATCGGCGGCGCGGCGGGCGCGTTCCCGCCGCTGATCGGCTGGGCGGCGGCGACCGGCCATGTCGCGGCGCTGCCATTGCTGATGTTCGCGCTCGTCTTCCTGTGGACGCCGCCGCATTTCTGGGCGCTCGCGCTGTTCATCAAGTCCGACTATGCCGCCGCGGGCGTGCCGATGCTGCCCGTGGTGGCGGGCGCGCGGGCGACGCGGCACCAGATCGGCGTCTATACCGTGCTGATGTCGGCGGCCGCGCTCGCGCCCTGGGCGCTGGGGCTGGCGGGCGCGGTCTATGGCTGGGC
>NZ_CAHJWW010000278.1 GCF_903643035.1 Sphingomonas bacterium
GCGCCCGCCGCTGCCGCACCTCGCGCCGCCGGCGGGCTTCCGCCCGGCCTTGCGGCGATACGCGGCGGATCATCGCCTGCGCCTGGTTCGCTTCCGCCTCGGTCTCGTCCATCGCCGCTTCCCGCCATAATTGCCGGGCCATCGCCACCAAGCCATAGTTGCCGGGCCATTGCCACTTGGTACGGGGCGTCCCGGACGACCAGCGGCGGCGTGCCATAACCGGACAGCGCGGACTTAACCCTCTTTGGCTCTGGTCGAAAGCGTAAACACCGCGTTAACGAACCCCATGACCAGACGCCTAGTGCTCACCGACGAAGCCGCCCGCCACCCGTTCCGCCGCTCGCTGCCGCCGCCTGTCACCGCGCTGCCAACCACCGCGCTGCCGGCGCGTGACGAGGATCGCGACTGGAAGCTGTTCCTGCTGAGTTTCGCGGCGTTCTTTACCTGTTTCTACACGCTGATCTTCTGATCCGCCCGGGCGCAGGCGCGGTTCAGCCTGTGCGCGAGCCACGCCGCGACCAGGCACATGGCCGCGACCAGGAACAGCATGTTTTCCGGCGAGACGCCCAGGTTGCTGATCCCCAGCACCGCGCCCGCGCCCACCACCATCGCGGCCGAGTTGACGACGTTGTTCGCCGCGACCGTGCGCGCGGTCTGGTCCTTGCCCACCGTCGTCGTGAGGAAGGCGTAGAGCGGCACCACGAACATCCCGCCGAACACCGCGATCGCCGTCAGCGCCGCCAGCACCGGGATCGCGCGCGGCTGCGCCACGAACTCGGTCCAGTCGTACAGGTGTCCCGCCGGCGCGGGCACCCACAGCCGCACCACGAACGAGAAGACGATCACGCACGCGCCCATCGCCACGATCGAGGCGGGCGCATAGCGCGCGGAGATGCGGCCCCTAAGCATCGTGTTGATGACCACCGATCCGATCGCGATCCCGATCGACAGCGTGGCGGTGAACAGGCTGGCGACCTCCTGCGTCGTCGTCAGCACGTTCTTCACCAGCGGCGGGAAGATGATGATGAGGACCGCGCCGATCGTCCAGAAGAAGCTGATCGAGCAGATCGCCAGGAACAGCCGGGGAATGTGCAGCGTCGCGTTGATGAGCCGCCAGGACGATGTGAACGGATTGAAGTTGACGCGCAGCCTGGGTCCGAGCCTGGGCGCCGGCGGCACCCGCCGTCCGGTCAGCCAGCCGAGCACCGCGACCGCCAGCACCAGGATCGCGGTCGCCTCGATCGGGATATAGCCGGCCAGCACCGTGCCCAGCAGGATCGACAGATACGTCCCCGCCTCCACCAGCCCGGTGCCGCCCAGCACGTCGTCCTCGTGCAGATGCTGGGGCAGGATCGCGTATTTGATCGGGCCGAAGAAGGTGGAATGAACCCCCAGCAGGAATATCGCGACCAGCATCAGCACGATGCCGGTCCTCGACTGGCCCCGTTCCGCGAGCATCAGTCCGCCGGCGCCGAGCAGCATGATCGCGATCTCCGCCGTCTTCACGACCCGGATGATCCGCGCCTTGTCCACCGTATCGGCGAGTTGCCCCGCCAGCGCGGACAGCAGGATGAAGGGCAGCGTCGAGATGCCGAACGCGAGCGCGCTGAAACTCGCCTCCGCGCGCGGATCGTGGAAGATGCGATAGGTCGCGAACAGGATCATCGCCTGCTTGAACAGGTTGTCGTTGAAGGCGCCGAGGAACTGGGTCGAAAACAGCGGAAGGAAACGGCGTCGCTTCAGCAGTCCCAAGGCATTGATCATGTCAGGCGGCGGACCCGGTTCGTGACGACGTGGTCCCGCATAGCCCGGCGCCGGGCGGACGCCAACGCCCGATTGGCGGCCGCGGTTCGCGCTTGCGCGGCACGGCAGGCGGCGTAGAGCGGCGCGATGCTGGCGCTGCCGAACCTGCTGACGCTGTCCCGGATCGTCGCGGTGCCGATGCTGGTGGCGCTCTTGTGGCGGCCGCACTGGCCGGCGGGTTTCGCGCTGGCATTCGCGCTATACTGCCTGATGGGGATAACCGATTATTTCGACGGCTATCTGGCGCGCGCGCAGGGAGCGGTGTCGCGGCTGGGCGTGTTCCTCGATCCGATCGCGGACAAGATCATGGTGGCCGCCGTCATCCTGATGCTGGTGGGAACGCGGCATGACGATCCCGCGCTCATCGGCGGCGTCCATCTGATCGCCGCGCTCGTGATACTGCTGCGCGAGATCGCGGTGTCGGGCCTGCGCGAGTTCCTGGCCGGCATCCAGGTGTCGCTGCCCGTCTCGAAGCTCGCGAAGTGGAAGACGACGCTGCAGCTGGTCGCGTTCGGCGCGCTGATCCTCGCAGGCGCGGTGCCGGAACAGGCGTGGGTGAAGGACGTGGGCCTCGCGTGCCTCTGGAGCGCCGCCGCGCTGACGCTGGTGACCGGGTGGGACTATCTGCGCGTTGGCTTGAAGCACATGGACTGACGCCTTGATCCGCATGGTCTATTTCTCCTGGGTGCGGGAGGCGATCGGGTCCGGCGAGGAGCTGGTCGATGTCCCGCCCGACACCGCGACGGTGGGCGCGCTGGTCGACTGGCTGGCGACCACCAGCGACGGCCATGCCCGCGCCTTCGCCGATCGCGGCCGGTTGCGGGCGGCGGTCGACCAGGCTTTCGTCGGGCTGGACGCCGGCATCGAGGGCGCGCGGGAGGTGGCGATCTTCCCGCCGGTGACCGGTGGCTGACGGGCAGACGATCCGCGTGTCGGTACAGCGCGAGGCCATCGACCTGACCGCCGAGATCGCCCGGATGGAAGGCGAGGGCGCGGGCGGCATCGCCACCTTCTGCGGCCACGTCCGCGCGGACGCCGATGCGACGGGCGGCGGCGTGACGTCGCTGGAGCTGGAACATTATCCCGGCGCGACCGAGGCCGCGCTTCTCCGCCTGGCGACGACGGCCGCCGCGCGATGGTCGCTGACCGCGGCGAGCGTCATTCACCGGGTCGGACCCATGGCGCCGGGAACCCGCATCGTGCTGGTCGCGACGGCGGCGGCGCACCGGGCGGCGGCGCTGGAGGCGTGCGCGTACCTGATCGATCGGCTGAAGACCGACGCGCCGTTCTGGAAGCGGGAAGTCCGGGGAGGGGATGCGCGGTGGGTCGAGGCGCGCGGTGGCGACGAGGCCGCCGCGGCGCGGTGGGAGTGAGCACGTCCCGCCACCCCGGACACGTCCGGGATGGCGGGCGGGGTCATCGGCCGGCTCCGGGTCTCGCGCCCGGCTCGATCGATCGCGGCGCGACGATGCCGTCGACGGTGACGAGGCGACCATCGGCGGCCTGCGTCTCGGCGACGACGGTGGCGGTGCGCCGGTACGCGTCCACCAGCGCGACCGTCGCGCCGTCGGCTGCCACCACCCGCAGCGACTCCCCCTCCAGCGTCGGGACCCGGGCGTCCGACGTCGCGGGCGTCTTGGTGTAGAGGGCTCCCGGCACGGTCCAGAAGCGCAGCAGGTGGAGCAGCGAGGGCCGGTTGCCGGGCAGGAGCAGCGCCTCGACCGTCCCCGCCGGCAGTCGCGCGAACGCGGCGTCGGTCGGCGCGAGCAGCGTCACGGGTCCGCGGCCCGCCGTCAGCCGGTCC
>NZ_CAHJWW010000279.1 GCF_903643035.1 Sphingomonas bacterium
GCCGCCGTGCGCGGCGCCCATCCGCGCCACGGCGGCGCGGGGGCGCTGTACCTCGTCCTGCGGCGCCCCAGGGGAACGCCCGGCGCCTGATGTCAGGCGTCGTCCGGCCCGGCAGGCGGCGGAGACAGGGCGGGCAGGGCGGCGACGCGCGCGATCAGGCCGGCGTAGATCGCGGTCAGCGCGTGGAGGTCCGCGACCGCCACCGCCTCGTCGGTCCGGTGCATCGTCGCGTTGACCAGCCCCAGCTCCACCGTCGGGCACAGTCGCGACAGGAAGCGGGCGTCCGACGTGCCGCCGCTCGTCGACAGTTCCGGCACCATGCCCGTCACCGCCGCCGCCGCCTCGCCCACCAGCGCCGAGAAGGCGCCCGGATGCGTCAGGAACGCCTCGCCCGACACGCGGCCGGTGACGCTGGCGTCCGGCGCGTGGCGGCGGACGATGGCGGCGATCCGCTCGACCAGCGCGTCGCCCCGATGCCGGTCGTTGAACCGGATCGACAGCCGCGCGCTCGCATGGCCGGGGATCACGTTGGCGGCGGGATTGCCGACCGCCAGGTCGGTCGCCTCAATGTTGGAGGGCTGGAACCAGTCCGCGCACCCGTCCGGCAAGGGGGCGTCCAGCACCAGCGCGTCGATCTCGGCCAGCGCCGCCACGAGCCGCGTGATCGGATTGTCCGCGAGGTGCGGATAGGCGACATGGCCCTGCCGCCCGGAAACCTCGATCGCGATGTTGACCGACCCGCGCCGGCCGATCTTCATCGTGTCGCCCAGATGCGCGACGGAGGTCGGCTCGCCGACCAGGCACAGATCGGGCTTCACGCCCCGCGCCGCCATCCGCTCGACGATCAGCGGCGTGCCGAACGTCGCCGGCCCTTCCTCGTCGCCGGTCAGCAGCACGCCGGTCGCGCCACCCGCCCGCGCGGCGGCGGCGATGAAACAGGCGACCGCGCCCTTCATGTCGACCGCGCCGCGCCCGTACAGCAGGCCGTCGCGCGTCACCGGCTCGAACGCGTCGCCGGTCCAGCCCTCGCCCGGCGGCACGACGTCCAGATGCCCGGCGAAGGCGAGGCGCGGGCCGGGACCCTCGCGCCAGGCGATCATGTTCTCGACCGGTCCGTCGGGCGCGTCCCCGGCCATGAACCGGTCGATCGCAAAGCCGAGCGGCGCCAGCGCGGCCTCCGCCACGTCGAACACCGCCCCGCGCGCGGGCGTGACGCTGCGGCAGGCGAGCAGGTCGCGGGCGAGCGCGGGCGCGTCGATCACCGGACTATCCCCGCGAGGGGACGGGCGGCTCGTACTGCTCGATCACCCACTCCTCCTCCTGCGCGCCGGCGATCCAGTCCTGCATGAACGGGTGCGCCAGCACCGCCTCGACATAGGGGGCCGCGAAGCGCGCGACCGGTAGCGAATAGGTGACGATCCGCGTGCAGACGGGCGCGAACATGATGTCCGCCGCGCCGAAATCCCCGAACAGGAAATCGCCGCCGCCGCCCCAGCGGGCGCGGGCCTGCGCCCACAGCTCCATGATCCGCGTGAGATCCGCGAGCACCGCGTCGCTTGGGCGGCGGACCGGGAAGAGCTGGCGGATGTTCATCGAATGCTCGCGGCGCAGCGCGGCGAAGCTTGAATGCATCTCCGCCGCCATCGACCGCGCCATCGCGCGCGGCGCATCGTCCGCGGGCCAGAACCGGTCGCGTCCCAGGCCCTGAGCGGCCAGCTTGTCGGAAAGGTAGTCGACGATCGCCAGGCTGTCCCACACCACCGCCTCGCCGTCCCACAGGATCGGCACCTTGCCCGACGAGGGCGCGAACTCGTCGCCCTGCCGCCGCCGGTCCCAGTCGGCGTCGTACATCGGCACGACCACCTCCTCGAACACGAAGCCCGACTGCCGACACGCGAGCCAGCCGCGCAGGGACCAGGAGGAATAGGCCTTGTTGCCGATGATGAGCCGCATGGAGAGGGGATTAGGCGGGCGCGCGGCGGGACGCAACGGGCGCAGGCGCACACCGCGCTCCGCCCCTGGACGGGGAGGGGCACCGTTGCGCTGCGATACGCTGCCGGAAGCGCCGCCGGGGCGGGCGCTCCGCCGACGCCCGGCCGCTCCGCGCCTTTGCCGGCATCCGGCGGGCGCCATGGGTTCGACTTGCGCCGTTCGGCGCGACGACCGGCGATCGGGGTGGATGGCGAAGCGCACGGCTACGGATCGCGGCCGGACCGTGATGCTCGACGCGACCGGTGGCTGGGCGAACACCGGTGGCTGGGTAAATGGGGCGCGCGCGTACCGCATGTGGCTGCGGTCGACATACTGAGCGACCTTGATGCGGTCCGCGATGCCGTCGTCACGGCCGTCCCGGCACGCTACCCCTCCACCGCCTCCGGCGGTCCCCCTCCCCCTCCGGAGGAGGAATGAGAAGGTCCGCCTTTGGTGGTTAGCTACCGTTTGGGGTGAGAGCGGCAATGCGATCACGCATCCATTCACGCTTGAATGCAGCGTACCGCTCGTCGCGCTCGCGAATGTCGGCGTCGTGCGCCCAGTGGTTCAACTCTTCTCACGCGTCTTTCTCATGCCGATCAAGCGAGCGGGGGTCAGGTACGGCCGCATCAAGCTCCGCCTCGTCTATGTCCCCGCCTTCGGCTACCCGTTTGAGGGCTGCGAGAAGAAAGGTGCGAGCGCCGGTCATCCCGGCACTATGCCGTCGCGCCGGATGCCTGCAAACTGGTGGTTGGCTGTCATTTCGCTTTGATAGGGCTGACCCGCGCATCACAGCCAACCAAAACAGCATGACCAGCGTATAGGGCAGCCACCAAAGGCCGTGCCAGCCGGGCGGCGCGGTGAACTCATACGCCAATGACGGAAGCCCAAAGCAGAACGGGATTGCGAAGCAGAGCGTCACCAAGGCGCTGCGCATTGGCCGAGTTCTGTCCCACGCCAGCAGGCTGCCAGCATCGTCTTTCCTATGGAGGCAGAGCCACGTTATCACGCAAATGACCGGCAGAAGCACGACAGCAAGGAAGATGCTGTTCATCATTGGTATAATGATCGTGTCGGCCTCGGGGGAAAGCACCCCCGCCTCTCCTATAGCGGGCCAGTAGATCCAGCTTGTCGCTGGAAGCCCGAGGATCACGCAGGCAGCGAGCGCCCATGTTAGAGGTTTGCCGAAAGGCAGGCGTGCGGTGACCATGTGCAGATTATGCCATGCGGCTCAACGTCCGCAACCAGGCGACACTCGATCGCCCGTGTTGGCAGCCTGGCCGTGTTCGCTGCCCGCGCTGTCGGTCCGCTCCCGGCGTTGCCTTCCCAACCCGCTGATTGCGCCTCCATCCCCCGTCCCCTATAGCCGCGCCGACCCGCCCCGGCACCCGCGCGAGCCCGTCCGCCCGCGCGTCGCCGGGGCCTTACCGTTGAAAGGGACAGGCCCGCATGGCTCGCCGCCGCCAGATCTACGAGGGCAAGGCCAAGATCCTCTACGAGGGTCCCGAACCCGGCACGCTGATCCAGTATTTCAAGGACGACGCCACCGCCTTCAACGCGCAGAAGAAGGGCACGATCAACGGCAAGGGCGTGCTCAACAACCGCATCTCCGAGCATATCTTCAC
>NZ_CAHJWW010000280.1 GCF_903643035.1 Sphingomonas bacterium
GGCGGCTCTCGCCCTCGCGTCCCGGCAGCGGCGGCGCCTCGCCCGCATCGGCGAGGTTCGCGCGACGCGCGGCGTCGAGCGCCTGCCAGATACCGCCTGCCCGCATCATGCCCCCTGGAACCGTCCCGGCCCTAGCAGCAGCCACGCCGCTTGCGCCAGCGCCGTACCCGGTTCATGCGCCCGACATGACTACGCCTGCCTCCCCGGCCGCCGACCGCACGCCCGCGCCCGCCCCCCTGCCATGTCCGGCGCCCAAGCCGTGGATCATGGGCATCGCTCCCTATGTCCCCGGCCGCGCGACCGCCTACGATGGGCGACCGGTGATCAAACTGTCCTCCAACGAGAATCCGCTGGGGACCAGCGCCACCGCCCGCGCCGCGTTCGCCGCCGCCGCGCGCGAGCTGGAACGTTATCCCGACGCGGGCGCGACGGGCTTGCGCGAGGCGATCGCGGCCGCGCACGGGATCGAGCCGGACCGGATCGTGCACGGTACCGGATCGGACGAGGTGCTGCATCTTGCCGCCGGCGCGTTCGCGGGGCTGGGGGACGAGGTGATCTACGTCCGTTATGGGTTTTCCGTCTACGACATCGCCACGCGGCGCGTCGGCGCGGTGCCGGTCGTGGCGTCCGACCGCGACTATGCGACTGACGTCGATGCCATCCTGGCCTGCGTGACGCAGCGGACGCGCGTGGTCTTCGTCGCCAACCCCAACAATCCGACCGGCACCTACTCGCCCCGCGGCGAGATCGCGCGGCTGCACGCGGGATTGCCCGCCGACGTGCTGCTGGTGCTCGACCAGGCCTATGCCGAGTACGTCGCGCCGCAGGACGACGACGGCGGGCTGGAGCTCGCGCGGGTGCATCCCAACGTGCTGGTGACGCGGACCTTCTCCAAGATCCACGGCCTGGCCGCCGAGCGGATCGGCTGGGGATATGGATCGCCGGCGGTAATCGACGCGATGCACCGCATCCGCGCGCCGTTCAACGTGACGATCGCGGGCCAGCAGGCGGCCATCGCGGCGCTGGCCGACACCGGCTTCGTCGCCGCCTCGCGCGACCACAATGCGCGCGTAAGGGCGGCGTTCGTGACGCAGATCGAGGCGCTGGGAAACGCCGGTCTTCGCGCCGTGCCGAGCGAGGCCAATTTCGTGCTGGTCACCTTCGCGCCGGCGGGAAGCGCGGAGGCGGCGTACGGTGCGCTGATGGCGGCGGGCTATGCCGTGCGCTGGCTGCCGGCGCAGGGCCTGCCCGACGCGCTGCGCATCACGATCGGCCGCGACGAGGACATGGCGGCTGTGGTCAAGGTGCTGCGCGCGCAGGCAGGAGCGGAGGCCGTGGCGGGCTGATGGCGCCCTTTGCCCGTGTCGGCATTATCGGGCTGGGGCTGATCGGGTCGTCGATCGCACGAGCGGTGCGGCTGCATATGCCGACGGTGCGGCTGACCGGGCATGACGCGGACCCGGCGGTGCGTAATACGGCTTTCCGCATCGACCTACTCGACGTCGTCGACACAGCGGGGGCCGCGGTGATGGACGCGGACCTCGTCGTGCTGTGCGTGCCCGTCGGTGCGATGGCGGCGGCGGCGGCGGCGATCCGCGACCGGCTGCCGGCGGACGCGATCGTCACCGACGTCGGCGGCGCCAAGGAGAGCGTCGCCGCCGCGCTGCGCGCCGCGCTGCCGCATGCGACGATCGTGCCGGGCCATCCGGTCGCGGGAACCGAGCACAGCGGACCTGAAGCCGGATTCGCGAGCCTCTTTCGCGGCCGCTGGTGCATCCTGACACCTGGGGAGGACGCCGATCCGGTGCCGATCGCCCGGCTGCGGACGTTCTGGGAGGAGTTGGGCGCGAACGTCGAGATCATGAGCCCCAGGCACCACGACCTGGTGCTCGCCGTCACGAGCCACGTCCCGCACCTCATCGCCTATTCGATCGTCGGCACCGCGTCGGACCTGGAAGAGGTGACCCGCGGCGAGGTCGTGAAGTTTTCCGCTGGCGGCTTTCGCGACTTCACGCGCATCGCGGCGTCGGACCCGACGATGTGGCGCGACGTGTTCCTGAACAACCGCGAGGCGGTGCTTGAGATCCTCCAGCGGCTGACCGAGGACGTGACGATGCTCCAGCGCGCGATCCGCTGGGGCGACGGCGATACCCTGTTCGACCTGTTCACCCGCACCCGCGCGATCCGGCGGGGTATCATCGAGCAGGGCCAGGACGACGCGAGACCGGACTTCGGGCGAACGCACGAATAGCCTGTCCACGCTCCAGCGCGTTGATGGCGGCGTGTACCCGCGCCTCCGCCTCGTGCCTGGGCAGGCCGGGAGGAACGACCTCTCCGAATCGGATCGTCACCGTCCCGCGCCGGCGCGGACCTTGGCGGGGAAGCAGCCGGCCGCTGTCGACCGCCACCGGCACCGTCGGGATCGCCAGCATCCGGTACAGCCCCGCGAACCCCGATTTCAGCGGCGGCGTCTCGCCGGGCGCCACGCGCGTGCCCTCGGGGAAGATCAGGATCGAGCGGCCGTCCGCCTTTGCCGCCCGCGCCTCGCGCATCATCGTGCGCAGTGCGGTCGCCGAGCCATCGCGGTCCACCACCAGCGCGCCGTACCGCCGCGCCGCCCAGCCCCAGACGGGGATTGTCGCCAGTTCCTGCTTCAGCGCCATCGCCGGCCCGTCGAGCAGCCGCTGTAGTTCCAGCGTCTCGAACATGGCCTGGTGCTTGGCGGCGTAGAGGGCTGGGCCAATGGGTCGGTCGCCCTCCACCACGACCGTCAGGCCGAGGAGGCGGCGGAGGGTCCAGTGGTAGAAGCTGGTCCATACCGTCGCATGCGCGATCACGGCCTTTTGGCCGAACAGCGCGCTGACCGGGACCGTCATCATGATCGGCACCGACCCTGCGTAGAAGACCAGGTCGAAGGCCCACCGCCGCCAGCGCGGGATGACCGGCGGCTCCCCGTCCATGTCCGTCGCCGGCCCGCTCACCGCCCGATCCCGAGCCACAGCGCCACGCGGCGCAGCAGCAGCTTGTCGTACTCGCTCACCAGCAGCCCCAGCCTCGCCTCTCCCGGCACCCCGTCGACGACCACCGGCACGCCGGGGCCGAGCGCCGCGACCAGCTCCATCCGCGCGCGCCGCATGTGCCAGTCCGAGGTGACGAGCCGGATCGAGCGATAGCCGTGAACCCGCACCCACCGCGCGGTCTCTTCCGCGTTGGAGCGCGTGTCCACCGCCTCCGCGCCGAGATCCACGCAGCAGGCGAACAGCCCCGACGACACATGGTAGCGACGCGCGAGGTCCGCCGCGCGCACGCCCGGCGCCACGCCCGTCACGAGCAGCCGGTGCGCCTGGCGCGCGCGCAGCAGGTCGAGCCCGCGATCGATCCGCCCCGGCCCGCCGGTCGGGACGACGATCGCGTCCGTGGTGCTGCCAACGTCGAGCGGCGGCGACAGCGTCAGCATGAACGCGGCAAAGCCCAGTACCCAGGCGAGCGCGACCAGGCCGATCAGCCGGCGGATCATCGCCGGCCTGCCCCGGCCCCGGCCCTGGCCCTGGCCCTGGCCCCAGCCCTGGCCCCGGTCCCGGCCCCACCG
>NZ_CAHJWW010000281.1 GCF_903643035.1 Sphingomonas bacterium
CGGCTGCCCGGCGGGCTGGCGGTGCTGGCCGAGCTGCTGCACCCAGCCCGCGAGGGCGACGCCGATCGCGCCGGCTATCTCCCGCTCGCGATCGGCGTCCTGATTTTCCAAATGCGCTGGTTCATCAGCTCGCTGACCGAGCACGGGCGGGCGCAGCTCACGCTCGCCGGGCAGGTCGCGATCCTGCTGGCGCTGGCCTGGCCGATCTATCGGCATGGCAGCGCGTATCGCGACCTGAGCCTCGCGCGGACGGTGGCGAGCATCGCGGTGATGCTGCTGGCCGGGATCGGCGCCGCGGCGGTGATGCGGTGACGCCGGTGCTGCCCGATTGGGCGGCGCGACTGGTCCCGATCGCGACGGGCCTCGGGCTCGGCACCGCGGCCAAATATGCGCTATCGATGATGGACGGGGCCAAGATCACCGCGCGCGGGCTCGTGATCGACCTGCTGCTCCAGGGCGTGCTGGCGCTCATCGCGCTGGCGATCAGCGATGCGGCCGGGCTCACCGGCAATGCGAGGGTCTTCGTCGGCGCGCTCGTGGCGCTCAATAGCGACCGCATCGTCCGCAAGGTCCGCGACGTCTTCTTCGACAAGGTCCATCCGCCCACGCCGGGCGTCTGATCTCGCCGCCATGGAGGCCATGATGCCCGACATCCGGTCCACCCTGCCGGATGCGGCATCGTGATCTGCGCCCTGCTGCTGCTCGCATCCGGCCCGGTCCTGACGGTGCGGGTGGACACCCCCGCGCGCCCAACCGGCCTCGCGCGCGGCCGTCGCCTGCCGCCCCGGAGGCCGCCCGTGCGCGGCCGGTCCTGGGCGATCCGGGCCGTCCTGACCCTACCCTTCTGAGGAGACCATCATGACCGACGTCCGGCCCTCGCCGGCGGCGCGGACGCGCGCGTCCGGTCTGACCGACGCGCGCGCGTTCTTCGTCGCATTACGCCCCTTCTTCGGCGGCTCGATCGACGCCGGCAGGGTCGCCGGCATCACAGCCAAGCTCCAGGCGTTCGGCGCCGCCGGCGCGCCGATCGCCTGGGTCGCATACGGCCTCGCGACCTCGTGGTGGGAGACCGCGCACACGATGCAGCCGGTCCGAGAGATCGGGCAGGGTAGGGGCTGCTCCTACGGCGCGCCCGGATGCCACGCCGGCCAGGTCGCCTACGGCCGCGGCGACGTCCAGCTGACGTGGGACCGAAATTATGAGCGCGCGGACCGCGAGCTTGGCCTGCACGGTGCGCTGATCGCGGACTACAACCTGGCGCTGCGCCCCGACATCTCCGCGCAGGTGCTGGTGCGCGGGATGAGCGCGGGTTGGTTCACCGGCCGGTCGCTTGGCACCTACCTGCCCTCGACCGGCCGCGCGCCGCTGGCGGCGTTCGTCGCCGCGCGCGCGATCATCAATGGCAGCGATCACGCCGGGCAGATCGGCGCGGTCGCGATGACATTCCAGGACGCGCTCGCCGCCGGCGGCTGGCGCTGAGCCCCGCGCGCGCGGGTTGGGCGTGCTGAACGCATGATCCCCTGAGCCTCGTTACGTCACCGTCGAGCCGGAGCGCGCGCCGGACCGCGCAACGCAGCACGGGCGGCGTCGGCGAGCCAGGCGGACCGGTTCGGTGCCACGGCGTCGATAGCGCGGAGCAGCCCTGCATCCAGCGAGATCAGCACGCGCTCGACCTTCGCGGGGATATCCGCGCGGATCAGGACGCAGGCGACATCGTCCGCGCCTTCCACCCCTGCCTTGATATCATCAAGGGTGGACGGCGCGGGCAGAGCGTCCTTGTCCTTGACCATCGCCTCGATGTGCAGCGCCAGCGCGGCCTCGGCGCTGAGCGCAGCGTCGTTGACGGAGGGACCATTGGCGATGCAGCCGGGGAAGTCGGGAAAGGTCGCCCCGAAGCCGCTGGCGCTCCGGTCGATCACGGCGGGGTAGAAGGTGGCGGGCATAGTCGGCTCCTTGCGATACGGCGTATATTAGAGAGAAACAGGCTTCGGAAGCGTGATCGTCTGGGCTCCTTCCGGTTCGGCCCGGCCCGTCAGGGCCGGAGCCTGATCCCGGTGGCTTTCTCGATCGAGATGATGTTGCGGAGCGAGAGGTCCTTCACCGGGTGCTGGACGGTGACCTTGACGCCGTCCTTCTTGAACTGGTGGTGATCGCCCCGGGTCGCGACCTGCTGCCACCCGTTGGCCCGGAGAACCTTGATCACTTCGCGGCTGCTGATCACTTCATCTGTCCCTTCGTTCTGATATATCCCGTATATAGCTGAAAGACCGGCTAGGCAAGCACTATAATATACCGCGTATATCTTTTTATCTAAGCGGCCGGGTCGCGCGCCAGGTCCGCGTGGCCGGGCTGGCGTCGGCGTAGCCAGCCGCACCCCATCCCCGACCATCACCGGACCTATCCAGCCTGCGTTGAGGTCGGCGGCGCAGGCCTGATGGAGCATACCCATGCGTATTTTCGGCCTCACCATCACCACAGCCAAGCTCGTGGCGGCCGCCAGCGCCGTCGCCGCCAGCCCGGCCGCCGCGTCGCTTGCCGGCAACTCGCTCGACAAGGCGGTGATCGCCGCCAAGGCGAGCGAGGTCGGCAAGGCGGCGATCGACGCGGTCCATGCCGCCGAGGTGCCGGGCGCGACCGGTGCCGCGAAGAAGAAGCAGGCGATCGCCGCGGTCATCCCGGCGCTGGTGCTCCACGTCGCCAAGGTCGGGCTCGCCGCGACGATGGCGGACCTGGAGACCTTCGCCGGCGCGCTGATCGAGTCCGTGCTCGCCGATGTGAAGCGCACCGGCCCGCTGGCGATCGCCGAGGCGATCCTTCAGCTGGCGGTCGCCGCCTAGTCGACCGTCGGCACGCCCGAGCCGCCATCCAGGTCCGCGAAGCGGAAGGGTGGCGGCTCGGGCTGATCGGACAGGATTTCCAGTCGGGCCAGCGCGGCCGCGAGGCGCTGCGCGGCGAAGTGCTGGCCTCGTCGCCGCTGGTCGGGGCGACGGTCCGCTATCATGGCCTGCACGGACGCCGGCAGTCGCTGGAGCGCGTAGATCATCATCCACGTCAGCTCGTCCTGATTTACCTGCCTCATGCCTCGATCCCCCGCGACTCGTCGCGAACGGAATTAGCGCGCGTTCCTTTTCCGTTCTACTCCGGACGCGGGTATCGGACGCGCCAGATCGGGTATCGTACCCGTTCTCGTGCCTGCAAAGCCGCAGAATTGCGTCACTTTCCACGACCGGGGCGGAGGGTGCCTCCGCCCCGGTCGTGCGAATATGCATCGCCACGATGCAAATATGCACGCCGGCGGCGCGCCGGTAATCCGTCTTCGAAAGCACGAAGCCATGCTCACTGACGCGGCCATCGGCCGCGCGCGGACGAAGCCGCGCGCCTACAAGATCTCGGACGAACAGGGACTCTACCTCTTCGTCACCCCGAGCGGTCGACGATCGCTCCGGATGCGGTACGTCGATCGGTCGACCGGCTGCGAGCAGACGCTGACCTTCGGCCTGTGGCCCGAGGTGACGCTCGACCAGGCGCGCGCGCGGCGCGACGCGGCCCGCGCGCAGCTCGCCCGCG
>NZ_CAHJWW010000282.1 GCF_903643035.1 Sphingomonas bacterium
GAAGGCGCGCTGCCCGCGATCGAGGACGCGCCCGGCCGCTACGTCCGGACCCGCTGACCCGCCGCCGCCGCCGCCGCCATGGCGCGCGCAAGTCTTGCGCGGGCGCCGCAAATCGATTATGTTGCACCGCAGCATAACGGGGTGTCGATCATGGAACGGCCGGACAGGACTGCCGACGCGCTTGCGACATCCGGCATCGTGGCCGTTCCCCCGAAGGGTCGACCGGCCCGGCGCCGTGCCGCGGCACCCGCCGCCTCCGTTCCCTGCGACCCGCCCGCCGCGGTCATGGCGGACATCACCAGAAAGGATCATGTCATGGATAGCATCGATACCGCCGCCAGCTTCGCCGCCGCCGCCGGGGATGCGGCCGGCCAGGCGACCGATCGCGGCCAGGCCGCGTTCGCCGACGTCAACGGCCGCGCGAAGGCCGCGATGGAGAAGACCGGCCAGGTGGTCGAGGAGCTCGGCTCGTTCGGCAAGGGCAACATGGAGGCGCTCGTCGAATCGTCGAAGATCGCCGCCAAGGGTCTGGAGACGCTGGGCCAGGAAGCCGCCGAGTTCACCCGGCGGTCATTCGAGAGCGCGACCGCGGCGATGAAGACGCTGGCCGCGACTCGCTCGCCGACCGAGTTCATGAAGCTTCAGGGCGGCTATGCCCGATCGATGTTCGACACGATGATCGCCGAGACGTCGAAGTCGGCCGAGACGATGCTGAAGCTCGCCGGCGACGTCGCCCAGCCGATCTCGAACCGCGTGGCCATCGCCGCCGACAAGATCAAGGTCGCGTCCTGATCCCCGTGGCTTGATACGGCGGTCCCGCCGGGCCGGGGCTTGGGGAAAAAGGCGGCGGTCCCGGCGATCGTCGCCTTTTTTGCGTTCCGACCGGGCGAGCCGCTTGTCCAGTCGCCCCCCGCTGCCATATTCTCGCGAAGCATGTCCGCCGACCGAATCAACCACGCCTTCGCCATGGCCGAGCGCCGCGGCGGCAACGGCGGTACCGACGAGGACGGTGGCGGCACCGGCCTTGCGACCCGTACCCGTACCCGCACGAAGCAGCCGACCCCGTACCGGGTGCTGCTGTTGAACGACGACTACACGCCGATGGAGTTTGTCGTCCTGTGCCTGCAGCGGTTCTTCCGCATGAACATGGAGGAGGCGACCCGCGTCATGCTCCACGTCCACCAGAAGGGCGTGGGCGTGTGCGGCACCTTCTCCTACGAGGTCGCCGAGACCAAGGTGACGCAGGTCATGGACTTCGCGCGCCAGAACCAGCACCCGCTCCAGTGCACGATGGAGAAGGCGTAGCGCCGGAGGCGGCCACGCCCGCCTGCCTCGCGCAAGCCCGGCCCGCGTCGCGCGGCGGCGACCGACGACGCGGCTTCTTCCCCCCCCCCCTGTTTCCCCCTGTCGTCCCACCTCCGCTTGCGTCGCCTCGCCACCGCGATACAGCCGGCGCCATGGACCGTATTCTCATCCGCGGCGGTCGCCGCCTGTCCGGCCGCCTGCCCATATCCGGCGCCAAGAACGCCGCGCTGACGCTGCTGCCGTGCGCGCTGCTGACCGACGAGCCGCTGACGCTGCGCAACCTGCCCCGGCTCGCCGACGTCGACAGCTTCGGCCACCTGCTCAACCAGTTCGGCGTGTCGACGTTGGTCGAGGGGTCGCGGCCGGAGGATTTCGGGCGGGTGATGACGATGCGCGCCGGCCGGCTGACCGGCACCACCGCGCCCTATGACATCGTCCGCAAGATGCGCGCCTCGATCCTCGTGCTCGGGCCGCTGGTCGGCCGGGCGGGCGAGGCCACCGTCAGCCTGCCGGGCGGCTGCGCGATCGGCAACCGGCCGATCGACCTTCACCTGAAGGCGCTGGAGGCGATCGGCGCGCGGATCGAGTTCACCGCCGGCTATGTGAAGGCGTCCGCGCCCAGGTCGACGGCGGGCGGCGGGCGGCTGGCGGGCGGTCGCTACAGCTTCCCCGTCGTGTCGGTGGGCGCGACGGAGAACGTCGTGATGGCCGCCGTGACCGCGCGCGGGGGCAGCCGGATCGAGAACGCGGCGCGCGAGCCCGAGATCGTCGACCTGTGCCGATGCCTGGTCGCGATGGGCGCCCGCATCGACGGGATCGGGACCGAGACGCTGGAGATCGAGGGCGTCGACCGGCTGCACGGCGCGACCTATGCGGTGATGCCCGACCGGATCGAGGCGGGAAGCTATGCCTGCGCCGCCGCGATCACCGGCGGCGACCTGGAGCTTGCGGGCGTCACCGCCGACGACCTGCGCGCGACGCTGGACGCGCTGGCGGCGGCGGGCGTGACGGTGGAGGAGCGGCGCGGGAACGTGCGCGTCGCCGCCACCGGGCGGATCGGGCCGCTGACGCTGTCGACCGCGCCCTATCCGGGCTTCGCGACCGACATGCAGGCGCAGTTCATGGCGATGCTGGCGCTGGCGACCGGCGCGAGCGTCCTGACCGAGACGATCTTCGAGAACCGCTACATGCATGTGCCCGAGCTTGCGCGGATGGGCGCGGACATCCAGGTGCGCGGGCGGACGGCGGTGGTGCGCGGCGTCGATCGGCTGGCGGGCGCGCCGGTGATGGCGACGGACCTGCGCGCCTCGATGAGCCTGGTGCTCGCCGGGCTGGCGGCGGAGGGCGAGACGCAGGTCAGCCGGGTCTATCACCTCGATCGCGGCTATGAACGGCTGGAGGAGAAACTGTCGGCGGTCGGCGCGGACATCGAGCGCGTCGGGGACGGCTGACCCCCCTCACAGCATCCGGACGAGCCGGACCGCCCGCGCGATCCACGGCGGGTCGGCCACCGTCCGGCGCTGGCCGCCCGGCCCCGGCGGCAGGACGTGGAGATGCCCGTCCTCCTGCGCCACGAGCCGTCCCCACAGGAACCGGCCGGCCGGCAGCGGCACCAGCACGTCGCGGTCGAGCGCCTCTGCGTAACGGTCGGGCGCGAGCGGCAGGCACCATAGCTCGTCGCCCGCGCGATAGTCGCCCACGCCGCCTGTGACCGTCACCGCCACCGCGCCGGGCGGGGCGGCGGGGGCGATCACGCTCAAGGGGTGGCGGGGCGCCCGCGCGCCGTCGACGCCCAGCACCGCCGCCACCGGCAGGTCGGCGCCCTGCGGCAGGGTGACGAGATCGGCCGTCGACACGTCCATCGCGTTGGCGAGGCGGTTGATCCAGGCGATCGAGACGGTGCGCATCCCCGTTTCCAGCCGGCTGACGGTCTGCGCGGTGCTTGGGGGCACGCAGCGGCGGGCGACGTCGTCGAGCGTCAGTCCGCGGGCGCGGCGTACCGCGCGGATGGCGGTCAGCATGATGAACTCCTGTACCGATCCGGTAAAAAGCTCTGTCCTACAGCTGTGCGTCCGTGGCAAGCCCTTGTCGACGGACCGGGAGGATGGACGATGCGCGATCTGGTGGAGTGCGAGGTGGACGGCAACGGCGTGGTGCGCGCGCCGGCGGGTGGCGGCGGTGGTGGTGGCGGCGGCGTCCGGCGGCGGAGCGTGACGGTGAACCGCGCCGAGTCGCCGCTCGGCTGGCTGCGCTC
>NZ_CAHJWW010000283.1 GCF_903643035.1 Sphingomonas bacterium
CGGCTGGCCGGCATGGGTGCGACGGTGGTGTGCGTCGCGCGGACCGCGTCGGACCTTGCGGAGACGACGCGGGCCGCCGCCGGCTGCTCCGGCCTGTGCGTCGACATCGCGGGGGACGGCGCGGCGGCGGCGATGGTCGCGGCGGTGCTGGAACGCCACGGCAGGCTCGACCTCCTGGTCCACGCCGCCGGGGCGCTGAGCGCCGGCACCGTGGAGGGGGTGCCGCCGCGCGAGGTGGAGCGGCTGTTCCGGGTCAACGTGCTGGCGCCCGTCGCGCTGACGCAGGCGGCGCTGCCCGACCTCCGGCGCGCGCGCGGGCAGATCGTGTTCGTCAACTCGTCGATCGTGCGCGCCGCCAACCTCGCCGGGCGCAGCCTGTACGCCGCGACGAAGGCGGCGCTGCGGGCGGTGGCCGACGGCGTCCGCGACGAGGAGAACGGCGCCGGCGTGCGGGTCGTCTCGGTGATGCCGGGCACGACGGCGACACCCGGGCAGGCGGCGATGTTCGCCGCCGCCGACCGGCCCTGCCGGCCCGAACGCCTGCTGCAGGCCGACGACGTGGCGCAGACGGTCTGCTCCGCCCTGTCGATGCCCGACACCGCCGAGCTGACGGAGCTGTTCGTCCGGCCGATGCTCGCCCCTTAGGTCGATATCGCAGATCATCCCGATGAGACATGGCCGGTGGCGACCGGCGCCCCTAGGCTCCCTGCAGTAGGTATTCGGAGCATCGCCATGGCATCGTCGCGCCTCGACCGCAGGGTTTCACGTTGATCGCGGCGCAGGCGGCCATGCTGCCCGACGCCGACGCCGACGCCGATACGGGGCCGGAGCTGCCCGAGGGTCCGGCGGAAGGGACGGGGGCGGCGCTCCACGCGCTGGCGGCGCGGCTGTTCCCCATCTGCCGCAGCATCACCGGCGACGGCGTGCGGCAAAGCCTGTCTATCCTGCGCGAATGGGCGGACATCCGGTTCATCGACGTGTCGTCGGGGATGCAGGTGTTCGACTGGACCGTGCCGGACGAGTGGAACATCCGCGACGCCTATATCGCGCGTGCGGGCGGCGAGCGGGTGGTCGACTTCCGGGTCAACAACCTCCACGTCCTGAACTACAGCATCCCGGTCCGCGGCCGCTTCACGATGGCGGAACTCCGCCCCCGCCTGCACACACTGCCCGATCAGCCGGACCTGATCCCCTATCGAACAAGCTACTACAACCCGAACTGGGGCTTCTGCCTCAGCCAGCGGCAGCTGGACGCGATGGGCGACGGCCCGTTCGACGTGGTGATCGACTCCTCGGTCGCGCCCGGCAGCCTGACGATGGGCGAGATCGTGATCCCCGGCGCGATCGAGGACGAGATCCTCGTTTCCACCCACGTCTGCCACCCCTCGCTCGCCAACGACAATCTGTCGGGCCTCGTCATCGCCGCCGCCCTGGCGGGACGCGCGACGCGAGCGCCGCTGCGGCACACGCTGCGCATCCTGTTCGTGCCGGGCACGATCGGGTCGATCACCTGGCTGGCGCTGAACGAGCATATCGTTCCCCGCATCCGACACGGCCTCGTGCTCACCGGGCTGGGCGACCGGGGCGCGTTCACCTACAAGAGGTCGCGGCGCGGGGACGCGGTCGTCGACCGGGCGGCCCGGCACGTGCTGGCGGATCGCCATCCCGGCAGCGGCGTGATCGACTTCTCACCATGGGGCTATGACGAGCGGCAATATTGCTCGCCGGGGTTCGACCTGCCGGTAGGACGCCTGTCGCGGTCGCCGCACGGCGAGTTCCCGGAATACCATACGTCCGCCGATGACCTGGACTTCATCACGCCCGCCGCGCTCGGCGAAGCGCTGGCCGCCGTGGAGGCGATCCTGTCGGTCGCCGACCGCGACGCGACGTACCGGGCCACCGCGCCCAAGGGAGAACCGCGCCTCGGCAAGCGGGGCCTGTACCGGACCACCGCCGGCCAGGGCGGGGCGGTCCCCGACGAGCTTGCGATGCTGTGGATGCTCAACCAGTCGGACGGCTCGCGCTCGACGCTGGACATCGCCGACCGGGCGAAGCTGCCGTTCGAAGCGATCCATGGCGCGGCCACCGCGCTTTCGGGCGTCGGCCTGCTCGACCGCCTGCCCGCCGCCACGGGCTGAACGACCCGCCCCGGCCCGACGAAGGCGACACCGCGCGAGAACGTCCCGCGCGGTGCCCGGTCCCGGTCGGTTCAGCCCTTGGCGTCGGGCCGGGCGATGTCTCGGTCAATCTCGACGTCGGTGCGGCGCACCGTGTCGTCGATCTGCTCGACATGCTCGTCGCTGGTCTTGGAGACGACCACTTCCTCGACGACGCGCGCGGTCTTGCCGATCACGGCCTCCTCGCCGGTCGCGGTCACGTCGATCGTCTGCTCGCGGAACGCGTCGCCATCGGCGGCCGACAGCGGCAGGTCGACCGCGCGGCGCTGGACGTCGATCCTCTCGTCGCGCAGGCGGATCTGCTCGTGGACCGGCACCTCGGTGACATAGGAACGCACCCGGACGCCGCCGCGATCGACCTCGCGCTTGCCGACCACCAGGCTCTCCTCGACGATGGGGATGACCTCCTCGCCGAGCGCGCCGGCGGACGCCGTGCCGGTGGAAGTCTCGCCGAGGGATGTCGCGCCGAGCGCGCCCGTGGGCACCGTGTCGTCGCCATAGCCTTCGGACAGCGAAACCGGCGGCGTTCCCGCCCAGCCCGACGACTTCCACTGCTGCGCCCGGTCGTCGAGGTCCACCGTGTCGGCCTCCTCCAGCACGCGCACCGCGTCCTCGACATGCTCCTCGCCGACATCGGCGGTCAGCAGGAAACCACCGCGCCGCACGCCTTCCTCATAGGTGTGGCGGTCATCGTCGGGCAGGAACGCGTTCCGGATCGAGGCCCAGATGCCGGGCTCGGCATGGGTCGAGGCAGCCGTGTCGGAATAGCCGGCGCTCGTCTTGTCATGGATGCCGATATGGCCGGCGTCGATGTTGGCCGCCTTCAGCCGGGCCTCGGCAGCCTCGGCATCGCGGCGCTGATCGAACAGGGCGGTGATGGTGCGGGTCATGGGTCTTCTCCGTGGGATCGGGATCAGTGGGAAACGACGACAAGCTCGGTGCGGCGGTTCTCCGCCTGGCCCGAAGCGGTGGCATTGGTGTCGACGGGGTCGGCCGCGCCGCCCGAGACGGTCTCGATCCGGCCGCCGTCGATGCCCTTGGCGACGAGCGCGGCCTTGACGGCGTCGGCGCGGCTCTTGCCCAGCGCGGCGTTCGCGGCGTCGGAACCGCGCGCGTCGGCATAGCCGGCGATGCGGACCTTGGCGGTGCCATATTGCTTCAACGTGGTCGCGATCGTGTCGATCTCACCCGCGTCGGCCGGGCGTATGTCGCTCTTGGCGGTGTCGAACTTCAGCTTCTCGAAGGTGAAGCTGCGCGGGGCCGCGTCGGTCCCGCCAAGATAGGTGTTCAGTCCCGAGACGCCGGCCAGCGCCGCCGACCGAGGAGCGCCGGCGGTGGACGCGACGACGCTGGCCGGCGTCGCCGC
>NZ_CAHJWW010000284.1 GCF_903643035.1 Sphingomonas bacterium
GCGCCGCTGGACCCCGGAACGGGTCCGGGGTGACGGAAACGACGCTCCTCCCCCTTCGCCTCGGCCTGCGGGTCGTCGCCGGCCTGTCCGCGCTCCACGCCGCGCGCGTGGTGGCGGCCCGCGGCGAACGGGCGTTCGCGTCGGTGGAGGACCTGTGGCGCCGATCAGGCGTGCCGCTCGCCGCGCTGGAGGCGCTCGCGCGCGCCGACGCGTTCGCTGGCATGGGGCTGGACCGGCGACAGGCGCTGTGGGCGATCCGCGGGCTGGGCGAGGCGCCGCTGCCGCTCCTGGCGCTCGCGGAGCGGCACGAACCGCTCGTCTCGCTGCTGCCTCTGTCGGCGGGGCGTGAGGTCGTGGAGGATTATCGCGCGACCCAGTTCAGCCTGCGCCAGCATCCGCTGTTCTTTCTGCGCGGCGAGCTGGCGCGAGAGCGGGTGGTGCGCTGCGACCAGGTGGCGGGGATGAACGACCGGCGGGTCGAGGTCGCCGGCATCATCCTCGTCCGCCAGAAGCCGGGCAGCGCCAAGGGCGTGCTGTTCATCACGATCGAGGACGAAAGCGGCGTCGCCAACATCATCCTGTGGCCCGACCGGTTCGAGGCGCAGCGCACCGCGGTCATGTCCGCCGCGATGATCTCGGTCATCGGCCGCGTGCAGAAGGAGGGAGAGGTGGTCCACGTCATCGCCGACCGGATCGTCGACCGCACCGCGATGCTGCGCCGCGTGGGCGACATCGACCTGCCGCGGATGACGAGCCCGGGCGACGGCGCGACGCACGCCGGCGCCCCCGATCGCGGCGATGCCGGATGGCGGCCCAGGGGACGGAGCGACTGGCATCCGCCCTTCCGCGACGGCTGCGATCCCGAGGACGCGGCGCGTCGGCGGTCGCAGGACCGCTAGACCGGTCGCCGCTCGACACCCGCCATCCCCTCCGCCACAGCCGCGCGCGATGACCCGTTTCGCCTTTTCCATCCACGCCACCTGCGGCCGCGCGCGCGCCGGCGCCATCGCGATGCGGCGCGGCACGATCCGCACTCCCGCCTTCATGCCGGTCGGCACCGCCGGCACCGTCAAGGCGGTGCGCCCCGACGAGGTCGCGGCGGCGGGCGCGGATATCATCCTGGGCAACACCTATCACCTGATGCTGCGGCCGGGCGCCGAGCGGGTCGCGCGTCTGGGGGGCCTGCACGCCTTCATGGGCTGGGACCGGCCGATCCTGACCGATTCGGGCGGCTATCAGGTGATGAGCCTGTCGGATCTCACCAGGCGGTCCGAGGAGGGCGTGTCGTTCAAGTCCCACCTCGACGGCAGCCGCCACCTGCTCAGCCCCGAACGGTCGATCGAGATCCAGCGACTGCTGGGCAGCAACATCGTCATGGCGTTCGACGAGCTGGTGCCCACCACCGCGACGCGCGAGGTTCAGGCCGCCGCGATGGAGCGGTCGATGCGCTGGGCGGTGCGCAGCCGCGCGACCTTCGACGCGGACGAGGGCCATGGACAGGCGAATGCGATCTTCGGCATCCAGCAGGGCGCGCTGGACGAGGGGCTGCGCCACGCCTCGGCCGACGCGCTGATCGCGATCGGCTTCGACGGCTATGCGATCGGCGGCCTCGCGGTCGGCGAGGGGCAGGAGGCGATGTTCGCCTGCCTCGACCACGCGCCCGGCCGGCTGCCCGCGGATCGCCCCCGCTATCTGATGGGCGTCGGCAAGCCGACCGACATCGTCGGCGCGGTCGAGCGCGGCGTCGACATGTTCGACTGCGTGATGCCCACCCGTTCGGGCCGCACCGGCCAGGCGTTCACGAGTTCCGGCCCGCTCAACCTGCGCAACGCGCGCCACGCGGAGGACACCGGGCCTCTCGACGCGGCCTGTTCCTGCCCGGTGTGCGCCCGATGGAGCCGGGCATATCTCCACCACCTCGTCCGCTCGCAGGAGATCCTGGGCGCGATGCTGATGACGCAGCACAACGTCTGGTTCTACGAGACGCTGATGGCGGACCTTCGTTCGGCCATCGCCGACGGTCGGCTCGCGGCATTCGCCAGCGACTTCCGCGCCCGCTACAGCGCCGATCGATAGGAGAGACGAATGCCCGACAACGAGATCCTCGCCACCGTCCGCAGCGCCAGGACGTCCGCCATGGCCGCCGCCGACGCAATCGACGCCGCCCGCGCGCGCCGCTGGCGGATCGGCCGGATCGGACCCCTTGGCCTGGGTCTGGGCGTCGGCATCGGCTCGGCGGCGGTCGCCGCCGCGGTGCTGTACGCGCGAAGCGGCCGCAAGGAGGGATAGCGCGGACCCCATCGCCGGATCGACCCCATTGCGGGATCGTCCGGCGCCATGCAGAAGCCTGCGGGAGACATTGTAACCCGAGGATCCCGATGCGCTTTCGTGCCGCCCTGCTCGCCGCCGCGCTCGTCGCGCCCGCCGTTCTTGCCTTCCCCGCCCTGGGTCAGGCCACTAATCCGGCGCCGCCCGTCCAGCCCATCGCCTTCACGCAGCGGACGCTGCCCAACGGCCTGCGCGTGTATGCGATCCGCGACACCGGCACGTCCAACGCCTCGGTGCAGGTCTGGTACGATGTGGGCGGCAAGGACGATCCCGCCGGCCGATCGGGTTTCGCACACCTGTTCGAGCATCTGATGTTCAAGGCGACGCGCAACCTGAACGCCGAGCAGTTCGACCTGCTGACCGAAGCGGTGGGCGGCAACAACAACGCGTCCACCAACGACGACTATACCGAGTACCACGAGGTCGTTCCCGCCAATCACCTGCAACGGCTGCTGTTCGCGGAGGCCGACCGGATGAGCGGGCTGGTGGTGGATCAGGCGAACTTCGCCTCGGAACGCCAGGTGGTCGAGGAGGAGTACCGCACCCGCATCCTCGCCCAGCCCTATGGCAAGCTGTATGGCACCTACCTGCCCGCGCTGTCCTATCAGCGCCATCCCTATGCGCGCGGCGTGATCGGCAGCATCCCCAACCTCGACGCGGCGACGCTGGACGACGTGCGCGCCTTCCACGCGACCTATTACCGGCCCGACAACGCGGTGCTGGTGGTATCGGGCAATTTCGATCCCGCGCTACTGGACCGCTGGGTCGACACGTATTTCGGCCCGATCGCGAGGCCGGCGGAAACCATCCCGCGCGTCACCGTGACCGAGCCCGTGCGCCAGGCAGCCGTCGGCCGCACGGTGTACGAGGCGAACACGCCGCTGCCCGCCATCATGATGAGCTATCAGATCCCGCCCGACCGCGACGCCGACACGCCGGCGCTGGAGGTGCTGAGCGCGGTGCTGGCCACCGGCGACAGCTCGCGGCTGCACGAGAACCTGGTGTACCGCCAGGGACTGGCCCAGGACGTCAGCGCCAGCGTCGACTCGCGCCAGGACGCCGGCCTGTTCGAGGTGTTCGCGATCGTCGCCGGCGGCAAGACCGCCGAGGCCGGCGAGGCGGCGTTGCGGCACGAGCTCGCCCGGCTGCGCGACAGGCAATGGAGCA
>NZ_CAHJWW010000285.1 GCF_903643035.1 Sphingomonas bacterium
GGGGCGGCGAGCACGACCTGCCCGGCGTCCAGCCCGGCGGCGAGCGCCAGCATGTGCGCGCCGACGCCCGATGGCGCCCGGCTGTCGGTCGCCAGACAGATCATGGCCATCCGCGCTACTCCGCCGCCGACAGCGTGGTCGTCATCGCCACCGGCTCGGCCAGCCGCTCCTTCAGCCGCCGGTACGTCGCCAGCGCCTGGCCTACAACCTGGTCCATGTTGTAGTAGCGGTACGTCGCGAGCCGGCCGACGAAGGTCACGCCCCGCGTCGCGTCCGCCAGCGCCTCGTACCGCTTGAACAGCGCCTGGTTCTCGGGTCGCGGGATCGGGTAATAGGGATCCCCCTCCGCGCTGGGAAACTCGTAGGTCACGCTGGTGCGCGGGTTCTGCTGGCCGGTCAGATGCTTGTACTCCGTGATGCGCGTATAGGCGACGTCGGGCGACGGATAGTTGACCACCGCGACCTTCTGAAGCCATTCGCGCTCCAGCGTCTCGTGGACGAAGCGCAGCGACCGGTAGGGCAGCCTGCCGAAGCGGAAGCCGAAATACTCGTCGATGGGACCGGTGAAGACGATGTGGTCGACATCGACCTCGTCCATCACATCGCGATATTCGACGCCCAGGTCCAGCGTGATGTTCCGGTGGTCGAGCATGCGCGCGAACATCGCGGTATAGCCCTCGGCGGGCATCGCCTGGAACCGATCGCCGAAATAACGGTCGTCGGCGCAGGTGCGGGTCGGCACGCGCGCGGTGACGGCGCGGTCGAGTTCCGAGGGATCCAGCCCCCATTGCTTGAGCGTGTAGCCGCGGAAGAACAGCTCGTAGAGTTCGCGGCCCACGGCGGAGACGACCACGTCCTCCGACGTGCGGATGTCCGCGACCGGCTCCGCCCGCGCGGCGAGAAAGGCGGCGGCGTCCGCGTCGCAGGTCAGCCCCGCGTCGTACAGCGCGTTGAGCGTCGTCCGGTTGATCGGGATCGGCACCTCCCGGCCCCGCACGCTCGCGAGCACGCGATGCTCGTACGGGCGCCAGGCCGTGAAGCGCGACAGATAGTCGAACACGTCCGCCGAGTTGGTGTGGAAGATGTGCGGGCCGTAGCGGTGGATCATCACGCCGGCCGCGTCGTGCTCGTCATAGGCGTTGCCCGCGATGTGCGGGCGCCGGTCGACGACCAGCACGCTCTTGTCCCCGTCCGCCGCCAGTCGCTCCGCCAGCACGGATCCCGCGAACCCCGCGCCGACGACCAGCACGTCGAAGCGGCGACGGATCGCGGGCGCGGAGGGGCCGGGGGAAGGGGCGTCGCGGCGGGCGACGGCGTCGGCGATACGTGTCTTCATGTCGGCGAACGTCCTGTCCCAGCTGTGGCCGGCGATCAACCGGTCGGCCTGCGTGAGCCAGGCGCCGTTCTTGGGCAAGGCGAGGGCACGCTCGCACGCGGCGACGAAGCCGGCCGCGTCGCCGGCGATCCCCACCGCGTCGAGCGCGCCGTACTGCCGCGCGACGTCGACGACAGGCGTCGACACCACGGGCAGGCCGCCCGCGAGATACTCGGGCGTCTTGGTGGGGCTGATGAAGCGCGTCGCCGCGTTGATCGCGAACGGCATCAGCGCCACGTCCCACCCCGCCAGACAGGCCGGCAGCTCGGCATAGGATCGCGCGCCCAGCCAGTGGAGGTTGGCGCGGCGGGGCAGCGCGGCGGGGTCGATCTTGGCGACCGGGCCGATCATCACCAGCGACCAGTCCGGCCTTGCCGCCGCCACCGCATCGAGCAACGCAAGGTCGATCCGCTCGTCGATCACGCCGAAGAAGCCGAGCCTAGGCCCGGTGATCGACGCCTGGTCGGCCGGGATCGCCGGGCCGTTGCGGGCCGCGGCGAAATGGCGCGTGTCGACCGCGGAGGGAAAGGCGTGGACGTCATGGTGGCGACCCGCCTTCGCCTCGTACAGGCTGTGCCCGCCGGTGAAGACGACGTCCGCGCGCGCCATCAGCCGGGCTTCGTTGGCGGCCAGCGCGGGATCGGCGAAGCGGAAGGCGGACAGCTCGTCCATGCAGTCGTACACCACCGCCGACGCCTTCAGGTGAGTCGCGAAGCCCGCCATCATCGGCGTGTGGAACCACAGCAGCGGATCGCCCGCGCGCGCCGGCGCGACCGCCGTGTCCACGAGCATGTCGAGCAGGCCGCGCAGCCCCGCCTCGACCTGCGCCGCATCCCACCAATGCGGCAGGCGCGGGCGCAGCGCGATCACGTTGTCGTCGGGGAACGGATGCTGCTCCAGGAACGGCAGGTGGTGGTCGCACGCGATATGCTCTTCCCAGAAGAACACCCGGCGCTCGCGCGCGAAGCGGCGCATCAGATGCTGGGGACGCTGCGTCACGAAGTCCCAGCGCAGGTGCGAGAAGCAGATCAGCGCGGGCGCGGCGGGCGCGTCGTCGTTGGAGACATGGATCGAATCGGGGTCGGGGACAGACGCGCGGGCCGGCGATACATCGAAACCAGAACCGTCCACGCGTGTCTCCCGGCTATATCGCCCCCGGCGAGCTATGATGCGGCGACTGCTCGATGTCGTTGCTTCGCATCAACAATGGGCGACATGACCTCCATCAGCTTGGCGGCGGAATGCGGCCATGTCCAGCGCGCGAGCACGGCCTCGCGCGGGGCATACAGGTGCGCGGTCGCGCGCATCGCCAGGATCGCCTCCGCGAACCGTTCCGCCGGCGCGGTGGAACCGGTGTCGGGCAGGATGTATTGCAGGCCGCAGCACAGCCGCTCGTTCGCGAGCACGGGCAGACCGGCGAGCATGTATTCGGTGATGATCGCGGGCGCGCCGTCGTCCACTCCGCACACGACCCCGAAGCGGGCGCGGTTCATCAGCCCGTTGACCTCGTCGAACGGGACGCCCGGCGGGCCGACGAACTCGACCGACAGGCCCGACGCCGCCGCCCGCGCGCGCAGGTCGCCCGCCAGGTCGCCATGGCCGAACACGCAGAGCGCGGTGACGTCCCTCGGCAGCGTTTCCAGCGCGTCGAACAACAGGTCGTGCCGCTTGTAGCCCTGAGCCGCGGCGACATAGATCAGGTCGACGTCCTTGGCCGTGCCCAGCGGGCGGAACTGGTCGGGCGCCGCGAACTCCGGGCCGATCGGCAGCACGAGCGTCGCCATGGCGGGGTGCCGCTCGCGCACCGCGTCCGACTGCCACGGCGCACCGGTCAGGACGAGATCGAACCGCGCGCTCGCCTCCGCGGGCACGCGGAGCGCCGGCGCGTCGATCGAGTTGTAGATGCGGACGCCGTTGCCGCACAGATCCAGCAGTTCGGGCGCGATGCCCAGCCCCAGCACCAGCAGGACGTGCGGCGCGCCGAACGCCTCGATGAACGCGGCCATGTCGTCCGACGCGAACGGCGCGCGCTCGTCGCGCAGCCGGAACGCGC
>NZ_CAHJWW010000286.1 GCF_903643035.1 Sphingomonas bacterium
CGGGCGGCGTGGACCGCGCGGTCGGCTATGCCACGCACTACCACACCGACTGGATAGTGCCGTACTGGCAGGCGAGCCTCGACAAGGTCGTCGCGGTGCATACCCAGCTGTTCTATCGCTGGTCGGGGTGGTGGGGAACGCCGCCGGCGTTCAGCCGTCGCGCCGATACGGTCGAGCCGGTGATACCGTCGCTGGCCTTCCTGTCCGGCGCGCACCGGTTCGGCATGCCGCCGGCCGGCTTCCTTCCCGATCCGGCGCTGGCGGGCGACGCGCCCGTCGGCGCGGTCGATCCGTCGGCGCTCGCCCAGGCGAACGGAGAGTTCCTGGTGACGCTGCCCGCCGGCCTGGCCGCGGCGCACTGGCCCGCGTTCGCCGATCGGCTTTGCGGAGCTCACGAGCGATGTCTGGTGATGGCGTGGCGCGACAAGGCGCACACGGCGGCGACGCTGCCGCTGGAGCTGACCCAGATCGCGGCGATGCAGTTCAGCTATGTCCGGGATCGGGCGTTCGGGATCGACCGGCCGCTGTGGAACTGCCGCGACGCACCGCAACCCGATCCGCACAGGTGCATGAAGCGCCAGATGCTGGTCGGCTATCCCGTTCCCGGCGCCTCCACGCCGTCGATGACGCAGGCGGCGTCGCCTGCGGTCCCGGTCGACCCCGCCGCGACGATCGCGCCGCCCGACCTGTCGGGCATCCGCCGCAAGGCTGTGGTCGAGACGCCCGCGGCGGCTCCCGTGCCGGCGCCGAAGGGCGGCCGCGCGGGCGCCGTCACGCCGCCAGGAACATCTCCGGCGGCAGCGCCATGACCGCCTCCGCGCCGCTCTCGATCTTGCGACGCAGCGCGCCGGTGTCTGGCAGCATCCGCTCGGCATAGAAGCGCGCGGTAACGAGCTTGGCATCCAGGAACGCCGTGCCGAACGCCGCGTCGCCCTCGCGCCTCAACCGGCTCGCGGCCACCGCCATGCGCAGCCACATGAGCCCGACCGCGACAAGGCCCATCAGCTCCATGTAGCTGTACGCGCCGGCGCCGACGTTCTCCGGGTTCTTCATGCCGTTGGTCATGAACCACATCGTCGCCGCCTGAAGGTCGCCCAGCGCGTTGCCCAGCCGCTCCGCGATGTCGGCGGTGGCGGGATCGCCCTTGGCCGCCGCCACTTCCCCGCCCACGATGCGGAAGAACGCCTGCACCGCGCGGCCGCCCTTGTAGGCGAGCTTCCGGCCGACGAGGTCCATCGCCTGCACGCCGTTGGTGCCTTCGTAGATCATCGCGATCCGGGCATCGCGGACATACTGCTCCATGCCCCATTCGGCGACGTAGCCGTGGCCGCCGTACACCTGCTGCGCGGTCGTCGCGACGCGATAGCCGATGTCGGTGCCATAGCCCTTCACGACCGGGATCAGCAGCCCGATCAGGTCCGCCGCCATTCCCGTCGCCTCGGGCGAGCCCGCGTCCTCCTCCAGATCGACCTGGAGCGCCCCCCACAGGCACAGCGCGCGCAGGCCCTCGGTCAGCGCCTTGGCCTCCATCAGCATGCGGCGGACGTCGGGGTGGACGAACAGCGTGTCCGCCTTTTCCCCCGGCTCCCTCGCGCCGGCGAGCGCGCGGCCCTGCCGGCGATCGTTCGCATAGGCGGCGGCGTTCTGATAGGCGACCTCCGCGGTGCCCAGGCCCTGAAGCCCGACGCCCAGCCGGGCGGCGTTCATCATCACGAACATCGCCGACAGGCCCTTCATCTCGTCGCCCACCAGCCAGCCGGTCGCGCCGTCATAGTTCATCACGCAGGTCGAGTTGGCGTGGATGCCCATCTTGTGCTCGATCGAGCCGCACGACACCGCGTTGCGGGCGCCCGGCGAGCCGTCGTCGTCGACCAGGACCTTTGGCACCACGAACAGCGATATGCCCTTCGAGCTGTCGGGGGCGCCCGGGGTCTTGGCGAGGACGAGGTGGATGATGTTCTCCGTCAGATCGTGCTCGCCCGACGAGATGAAGATCTTGGTGCCCGTGATCGCCCATGACCCGTCCGCGTTCGGCTCGGCGCGGGTGCGGATCAGGCCGAGGTCGGTGCCGCACTGCGGCTCCGTCAGGTTCATCGTGCCGCCCCACTCGCCCGACACCATCCGGGGGACGTAGGTCGCCTTCTGCGCCTCGGAGCCGGAGGCGATCAGCGCCGCGATCGCGCCGTGGGTCAGGCCCGGATACATGGCGAACGCCATGTTGGACGAGATCATATATTCCTGGAACGCCGTCGAGACGACGTGCGGCATCCCCTGCCCGCCGAACTCGGGCGCGTTGCCCAGCGTCGCCCAGCCGCTGTCGACATACTGGCGATACGCCTCCCTGAAGCCCGCCGGCGTCGTCACGCTGCCGTCGGCATGGCGGGTGCAGCCCTCCTGGTCCCCCGACAGGTTCAGCGGGAACAGCACGTCGGCGACGAAGCGGCCGCCCTCCTCCAGCACCGCGTCGACGACGTCGGGGCTCGCCGCCGCGAAGCCGGGCAGGTCGGCGTAGCGGGGCAGGCCGACGACGTGCTCCAGCACGAACCGGGTGTCGCGGACGGGCGGGTTATAGCTTGGCATGTCGGGCATCCGGATTGCTGGGGGAAGGCGCCGCCTCGATCGCGGCGACGAAGGCGGAAAGCTCGGCGATGGCGGCGTCGATGTCGGAGCGTTGCCCCTCCAGCGCCGCGATCCGCTCGCGGCAGCGGGTGACGGTCAGCCGCCGCTGCGCCGCGCGGCCGTCGCCGACATCGTAGAGGTCGATCAGCTCGCGGATCTCCGCCAGGCTGAACCCCACCCGCTTGCCGCGCAGGATCCAGGCGAGCCTAGCATGGTCGCGGCGCGAATAGACCCGCTGGGTACCGCGCCGCTCCGGGTCGATCAGCCCCTCGTCCTCGTAGAAGCGCAGCGCGCGCGCGGTCACGCCGAATTCGGCCGACAGATCCGATATCGAGAAGGCCGTGCGATCGGCGGTGACGGGACTGGCGGCCATGAAGGCGCGATAGATGGCGTTTACGTAAACGTCAACCGCAGAGGGATCGACCGCTCCTGTCACGTTGCGCCGACGCTTCCGCGATCCCGTCGCCGAGCCGCTCGACCGCAAGCGCGCCCAGCGAGGCGCGGCCGGTGCAGCGTCGATCGCAGCCCGGCGGCAGGTCGGCGGGGAACACGATCCGGTCCCCCTCGAACCGCGCGACGAAACGGCAGTCGCCCTCGCCCTGCCCCAGGTCGACGTCCAGCCGGTCGCCGGTCCGCGCAGCGGTGCCCCGCGCGGTGCAGCCGTGCGCCTCGTCGTAGCGGACGAGCACGCCGATCCGGTATCCGGCGCCTCCCGACGCGGCGGGCACCACGCAGAGCCGGTCCTCGTCGCTCGCATAGAGGCCGGTCGCGCGCGCGCGGCCCGGGGCGG
>NZ_CAHJWW010000287.1 GCF_903643035.1 Sphingomonas bacterium
GGCGGGCGCGCTGCGGGGCGTCCGCGTGGGCGTGGTCCGGCCGGAGATGAGCCCCGCGCTCGCCGCGCTTTACGAACGGGCGCTGGGCGTGCTGCGCGCCGCCGGCGCGACGCTGGTCGAGGTGGAACGGCCCAGGGCGGAGGGGATCGGCGCCGCCGAGCATCTGGTGCTGGCGACCGAGCTGAAGGCCGACCTTGATGCGTATCTCGCGACCACCCCGCCGGCGGTGACGGCGCGCACGCTCGACCAGGTGATCGCCTTCGACACCGCGCACGCCGATGCCGAGATGCCGTATTTCGGGCAGGAGCTGTTCGAGGAGTCCGCCAGGACCAAGGGCCTCGCCGATCCCGCCTATCTGGCGGCGCGCGCGAAATCGCTGCGGCTCGCGGGGCGCGAGGGGATCGACGCGATGCTGGCCGGCGCGAACGTCGCGCTGCTCGTCGAGCCGACCTACGACGCGGCCTGGCTGAGCGATCCGGTCCACGGCGACCAGTATTCCGGCCCGTCCTCGTCCGAGCTGCCGGCGATCGCGGGCTATCCCAACCTGACGGTGCCGATGGGGCTGGTGCGCGGCCTGCCCGCCGGACTGTCGTTCATCGCCACCGCGCACGGCGAGGCGACGCTGCTCGGCGCCGGCTACGCCTACGAACAGCGCGCCCACGCACGGGCCGCGCCGCGATATCTGCCGACGGTCGATGCGGGGCCGGGGGTGGACGGGACGCGGTAGGCTGGTGACGGTTTGGGTGGGGAGCCGACAGGCGGCTTTCAGGCGAGTGGACGGCCGTAGCTGCCTTTCCCGAAAACGATCGAGCTTCGGAGATGATCCAACGCGCCGCCTGCCTGTCGGCTGCGACCCGGTTTGGAAGGCGGAACGCTGACAGTTTTCGGGTGCACAATAATTGTTTTCAGCGCCACGAATCGGGCCTATGAACATCCATGGAGATCGAGTTCGACCCTGCCAAGGATCGCGCAAATGTGACCAGGCACGGCCTGTCGCTGGAGGCGGCGGAAGGGTTCGATTGGGACACGGCATTGGAGCGCGAGGACGACCGCTTCGATTACGGAGAGATCAGGTTCGTAGCTCTTGGTCTGATCGCTGATCGCCTGCACGTGCTGGTGTTCACCGGAGGCTCTCGCGAGGATGCGGTGCGCGCCATCAGCCTGCGCCCCGCCGAAAAGCATGAGGTGAGGTTCTACTATGGCCAAGTCTGATCCCGGGACTCACGACGACAACCCGCCGCTGGATGCTGC
Source organism: Sphingomonas bacterium (assembly GCF_903643035.1). Lineage (GTDB taxonomy): Bacteria > Pseudomonadota > Alphaproteobacteria > Sphingomonadales > Sphingomonadaceae > Sphingomonas. Next base: position 1,252 of record NZ_CAHJWW010000287.1, read on the forward strand.
GTTCATGGCTGGCATGACGCCTTCGCGGCGTGGCCGGCCGAGGCTGGCAGCGCCGAAGGTAGAAGTCAAAATCCGCTTGGACGCCGCAACGGTCGAGCATCTGCGTGGCAGCGGCCCCGGATGGCAGACCCGCGTGAACGCCTTGCTGGGACGATTGGTGAAGGCGGGGCAAATCTGACGATCCTTCCTTCTCGCAAAGGAGGGACGGTGGACACGAGGCGGCTTTCTCAGAATCGATCGAGAAATGGACAATCAGCAAGCTACCCCTCCGCTATCACGCTCAAGGCACGATGGCGGAGGGTTGATCGTCATGGACGATGTAACACCACGTTAAATCCCTCGCTGGGTGCAGGGGCAACAAAGTGTCTGGTAAATAAAGCAAAATCCTCGTCGCTGACGTTGAACTCATGCGTGCCGCTGGCGTTCCTATGATGAAGCCGGCTCTTGCAAACATCGTCTGCCACATCGAGAAAGTGAAGCTGGTGAGCGCATCCAGCTTGTTCGAACAGGGAGCGCATCCACGCTCGGCTGACTGGCGTATTAGCCGGAAAATCTAACACAACCGACATTCCAGATTGCAGAAGATCGACCAAGTGACCGGTCATGGCATCACGCAGCCGTGTTGCATTGCGTACATAATCCGCAAGGCTGTTTTGTTCGCCGGGGTAGAGGCGAGCTAGCCAGTAGTCTTCTTTTACCAGTATCGTATTAAGCTGTTGCCTTAAGGCACTTGTAAGCGTCGATTTACCAGCAGCTATTTTGCCGCAGACAAGGTGCAGCATCGGATGTTCTAAGGACATAATCGAGAACCTTCGCAGATGCGCGTGGCATCGTGACTTTCACATGCGGATAGACTCGGCCCGACGCATCAGGCCGGGCGGTTAATTTGTCCGCTGCTCGCAATGGCGATGTGAAACGCGAAGGTCATGACAACAGGGTGCCAAACCCGTCGTCTATGGTCCAGTGACATTCGTCGCATTCCGCGCTTCCCACAAACGAACGTGGAGCGGGGAAACGCGATCGCGGTCGGTCGGGCGGTCGCGCGCGAGTTTGGTTTTCCCGAAATCTGTTCCCGAATGCTCTTTCCCAAAACCGTCCGTCAAACACGGAGGAACGGGAATGAAGCAAGCGCGTCGAGCGACCGGTTCCGGCGTCGCGCGCCGATCGATTGACCGGCGATGTCCGGGCGCCAACCTCCCATCCCTCCCCCTCACCGCTCCAGCAGTTCCGGCCGTACCCGGACCGCGCGGAGCGACTGGTGGACCTCGACCATGAACGTCACCAGGCTGGCGGTCAGCAGCGCCATCGCGACGATGAAGGCGGCGGCGATGTAGCGGCCGATGCGCAGCTTGAAGAGCTCGGCCGAGAACAGCAGCGCCACCATCGCGCTGGTCAGGATCGCGCAGCCGACGCCGAGATACAGCGCCAGGGTGATGAGCGTCATGCGCCGGTCGAGCAGCCGCAATTCCCAGACGTGGCGGTCGTGGTCGGGGCCGGTCGAGCGCGGGTGCATGTCCTCCAGGATGCGCGCGCGGTCCACGACGCGGGCGAGGCGCAGCGCGAGCAGGTTGAGCAGCGAGGCGACGCCCGCCAGCATGAACACCGGCGACAGCGACAGCTGGATCGTGTCGGCGATCGTGGACACGGCGGGCGAGAACTGCATCGCCCACGTCTGGCGCGGCGTGACGCGGGCGGCAAGCGCAACCCCGCGGTAAGGATGCGCGCGCTACACCCGCGCCCGTGACCGTCGCGCTGCCGCTCTCCGCCTTCACGCGCCTGCCGCCGGACGTCCGGGCGACATGGGTCGACGGCCTGCCGGCGGCGATCGACGCGGTGGCGGCCTGCGATCGGGCCGACCGCCGCTTCCTGCGGCACGGCTGGTTCGCGGGCGCGATCGACGCCTATGGGGGTCGCCCGCGCACGCTGCTGGTCGAGGATCAGGATCAGGGCGACGGCGGCCGTCGCCGCGCGCCGCCGATCGCGCTGCCGATGGTGGACAGGGGTCCGCGCGTGCTGGGCCTGGCTCAGGTGCCGGGCTGCTACTGGCCGTTCCGCGGCTTTCCCGCGGCGCGCGACGCATCGCCGGCGGCATGGACCGCGGTCGTCGAGGCGCTTGGGCAGACGGTCCGCGCGCTGCGGATCGGGCCGGTGCCCGGC
>NZ_CAHJWW010000288.1 GCF_903643035.1 Sphingomonas bacterium
CGGCGGCGGCGGGGCGACCGGCGCGGGCGACATCGGCAGCGCGCGCAGCTCGGCCAGCTGGCGTTCCGCCGTGGCGAGCTGCTGGCGCAACCGCCAGCGCGCGATGTGCTGGACGACCAGCGTGGGCAGCAGCCCGACGAGGAACACGATCAGCAGCAGCAGCGGCAGGTTCGTCTCCGCCACCATCCCGCCCCACAGACGGATTGGTACCGTGATCCAGTTGCCCAGCGTGAACACCGCCGCGAGGAACGCGAGCAGGCACCAGAAGAGGATCCTCAGGAATTGCATGGTGCCGGCCGCTCCCGCTGTGTCCGCGATCGGGCCGATGCTATCGTGGCCAGGCCGCCTTGGCCAGCCGCGCGGCGCTGACCCGGACCCGTCGCGCGCGCCTCACGCCGGCGCCAGCGTCGCCCAGATCGGCAGGTGGTCCGACGCCCTGCGCGCCGTGGCGGAGGAATGGACCCCCGCCTCGACGATCCGCAGCCGGGGGGACGCCATGATCCGGTCCAGCCGCCCGATCGGCCGGCGGGCATGGAAGCTGGGGCCGGTGGGCGCGAACCGGTAGTCGCGCGCGAAATCGCGCAGGCAGCCGGACCCGGCGCTCCATTCGTTTAGGTCGCCCATCAGGACCGTCGGCATGACGCGGGAACAGGAGTCGACATGCGCGACGATCGCGCGCGCCTGCCTGCGCCGCCACAGCCCCGACAGGTCGAGGTGCATGCCGACGACGCGGATCGACGCTCCGTCCAGCATCACGTCCGCCATCGCCGCGCCGCGCGGCTCCAGCGCCGGCAGGTGGATCGGCTCGCACGCGAGGATCGTCGCGGACCGGCGGACCAGGATCGCGTTGCCGTGCCATCCCATGCTGGCGGCGCGCAGCCCGACGGGCGCCGCCTTCCAGTCGCCGTGTTCGTCGAGCAGGCGCGGCTCGATCACCTGCACGCGCCGGCCAAGCCGGCGATCCGCTTCCTGGAGCACGATCACGTCCGCGTCGATCTCGCACAGAACCTCCAGGATGCGCTCGGGGCTGCGGCGGCGATCGCTGCCGATGCCCTTGTGTATGTTGTAGCTGGCGACCTTCATCTGGGGACCTTCAACGCCGCATCGCTCCCGATTGTGCCGCGCCTGCGCTATTGCGGCGGGAATGCCGCCGCCTTACCCCCATGCGATGTCCAGTTTCGACAAGTCACGGCTGCCCAGCCGCCACGTATCCGTCGGCCCCGAACGCGCGCCGCACCGGTCCTATTACTATGCGATGGGCCTGACCGAGGAGGACATCGCCAAGCCCTTCGTCGCGGTCGCCTCCGCCGGCAACGACAGCGCGCCGTGCAACATCACGCTGGACGCGCAGGCCGAGGTCGCGCGCGCGGGCGTGATCGCGGGCGGGGGGATGCCCCGACGCTTCAACACCATCACCGTCACCGACGGCATCGCCATGGGGCACCAGGGGATGAAGTCGAGCCTCGTCAGCCGCGAGGTCATCGCCGACTCGGTCGAGCTGTCGGTGCGCGGCCACTGCTACGACGCGCTGGTCGGCTTCGCGGGCTGCGACAAGTCGTTGCCGGGGATGATGATGGCGATGCTGCGGCTCAACGTGCCGTCGATCTTCGTCTATGGCGGCTCGATCCTGCCCGGCCGGTTCGAGGACCGCGACGTGACGGTCGTGGACGTGTTCGAGGCGGTCGGCCGCCATGCCGCCGGCGCCTGCCCGCTCAGTGAGGTCCACGCGCTGGAGAAGGTCGCCTGTCCCGGCGCGGGCGCGTGCGGGGGCCAGTTCACCGCCAACACCATGGCCTGCGTCGCCGAGGCGATCGGGCTGAGCCTGCCCAACAGCAACATGGCCCCCGCGCCCTATGCCAGCCGCGAGCAGATCGCCCACGCCGCCGGCGCACAGGTGATGGAGCTGGTCGAGCGCAACCTGCGCCCGCGCGACATTTGCACGCGCGAGGCGTTCGAGAACGCCGCCCGCGTGGTGGCGGCGACCGGCGGCTCGACCAACGCCGCGCTGCACCTGCCCGCGATGGCGAGCGAGGCCGGGATCGCGCTCGACCTGTTCGATGTCGCCGGGTTCTTCCGCTCGACGCCCTATCTCGCGGACCTGAAGCCTGGCGGCAATTACGTCGCGCGCGACATGCACGAGGCGGGCGGCGTCTACATGCTGATGAAGACGATGCTGGCGGGCGGGCTGCTGCACGGCGACTGCATGACGGTGACAGGCCGCACGCTCGCCGAAAACATCGACCGGGTGACGTGGAACCCCGACCAGAAGGTGATCCGCGAGGTATCCGCGCCGCTGTCGCCGACCGGCGGCGTCGTCGGCCTGCGCGGCACCCTCGCCCCGGACGGCGCGATCGTGAAGGTCGCGGGCATGCACCGTCTCCTGTTCGAGGGGCCGGCGCGCGTGTTCGACCGCGAGGAGGACGCGTTCGCCGCCGTCGAGGCGCGCAGCATCCGCGAGGGCGAGGTGGTGGTGATCCGCTACGAGGGACCCAAGGGCGGGCCGGGGATGCGCGAGATGCTGTCGACCACCGCCGCGATGTACGGGCTCGGCATGGGCGAGAAGGTGGCGCTGGTGACGGACGGCCGGTTCTCGGGCGCGACGCGCGGCTTCTGCATCGGCCATGTCGGACCCGAAGCCGCCGACGGCGGACCGATCGCGCTGGTCGAGGATGGCGACCCGATCCGGATCGACGCCGAGGCGGGCACGATCGATCTGCTGGTGGATCCCAACGTCCTCGCCGACCGCCGCGCGGCGTGGGAAGCACCCGTCAACGCCTATGGCTCGGGCGCGCTGTGGCGCTATTCCCGGACGGTCGGCCCGGCGCGCACCGGCGCGCTGACGCATCCGGGCGCGGCGGCGGAGAGGCATGTCTATGCCGATATCTAGGGCGGCCGTCATGATGTCGCTGGCCCTCACCGCCTGCGGTCGCGCACCCGACCAGCCCAAAGCTCTCACGAACGCCGAAGCAGCCGCAAATGCGCAGGCAACGGACGACAACCGCATCGCCTGCGCCACCGGCGGTGCGGCGGCGATGACGCGCGTCTGCACCGTTGGCCGCGAGACGACGCCGCGCGGCCTGGTCCTGATGCTCCACCATGCCGACGGCGGCTTCCACCGCCTGCTCGTCACCACGGACGGGCGCGGCGTGGTCGCCGCCGATGGCGCGCAGGGAGCGACGGTGATGGTGGTGAGCGCCGACGAGATCGAGGTGAGGATCGGCGCAGACCGCTATCGCCTGCCCGCGACGGTGGGAAAGCCGAAGGCGTGAACCCGATCGGCGGCATGCCCGTCCTGACCGCCGCGCGGATGCGCGAGGCGGAGGCGCTGGCCGTGGCGCGCGGCACAAGCCTCGCCACGCTGATGGACCGGGCGGGGCAGGGCGTCGCCCGGGCCGTTCGCC